>DAOMFB010000140.1:0-7404 GCA_035429585.1 Thermoanaerobaculia bacterium | reverse complement strand
GCTCACACCGACGCCCACACCGGCGAGGGGCGTGGACGTGACGGCCCACTCGCGGGTGGACAGCGTCGTCTACGACGCCCCGTGGGGCGGGAACGTCGTCGGGGACTACCACCTCCTGCCGTACGACCAGTTCGGGAACCAGGCGACGTGGACCTGGACCCTGACGTTCGGGACGGCGAACGTCGGCGGGGTGGACGTCCCGATCTACGGACCCGACCCCGGTCCGCCCTTCAAGGCGTACGACGAGACCTACCATTCCGGCGCCGAGCCGTACCCGACGCCGGCGCCCCAGCCGTACCTTCCGGACAACAGCTCGTATCCGCAGCCGGCCCCCGGCACCTGGCAGCAGCCGCCGGTCGGAAGCTCGATCCCGGGCGTGACCGGCATGCCGGCGATCGGGCTCGCCCGCGTCGACCCGCCCCAGAAGATCGTCTCGGGCTCGGCGGACAAGGTGAACTGGGGTCTCTTCACCTTCCAGGACCGGACCCCGTACAGCGCTCCGGACCCGGTCACCGGAAAGCCGACCGTCGGCAACTACTGCGCGGACCCGAGCGGCACCGCCAAGAACTACGAGCTGATCCAGCACGTCAACCCCGACGGCGGGAAGGTGGACCAGATCGTGTCGGCGCTCGACCTCGTCTACTACGGCGGCATCTACTCGGCCGGCGGGACGCCGTCCAAGGAAGGGCTCCGGCGGGCGGCCGAGGACGTCCGGACCGAGACCTTCCTCAAGGACCGGCTCGTTCCGCTCAACTGCGACCGCCCGTACGGCATGATCTTCTGCACCGACGGCCTGTCGAACATCTGCAATCCCGCGGGCGACCCGTCGGACCCGACGGGTCCGCCCGGACCCGACTCCTGGACCGGCTACAGCGGCGGCGAGCCGTGGACGAGCCCGTGCGAGGGGTATCTCGGCGTGGACAAGGGGTGCTACACGCCGGTGGAGGTGCCCGTCGGCTCCGGCACGTACCGGCTCCTCCGCTGCTGCGACCCGGGCTCGAAGCAGAAGGGCTCGGGATACGACTGCGAGACGAACTCGATGCTCGACCCGAAGGCGGCGGCGGGGAACCCGGCCCTGATCGACACGTACAAGACCGCCACGGGAGTTCCGCCGGGCGCCGGGACGCCGGACGGCTTCGTCGCCGGGATCGCGGAGACCCTCTTCTCGGACGGCTTCAAGGACAAGGACGGCGTGACGAAGGCCCGGGTCCGGACCTTCGTCATCGGCATCAGCCAGAACGTCGGGAAGTGCGAGCTGAACTACACGGCCTACCGCGGCCGGACCGACGCCTCGGCCCAGAACGGGGACGCCGGCTACGACTACGAGGTGATCTCAGGAGATCCGGGGAGCGGCGACCCGCGCCTGCCGCAGAACGGCGAGGACGGGACGACGCCGAACACCTACGGCAAGAGCGTCGGCTCGGGGGACTACGCCTTCTTCGCCAACGACTCCCAGTCGATCTCCCGCGCCTTCCAGGAGATCATCGCGTCGACCGCGCTGGGCGACTACGCCACGAGCCCGCCGATCGCCGGGGCCGCCATCGCGCAGGGGAACATCGTCCTCCTCCCCTCGACCGAGTACCCGAAGTGGAAGGGGCGGCTCCGGGCCATCGACACGCAGAAGGACCCCACCGACCCCGCCTACTACCGGTGGGACGCCGGATGCATCCTCTCGGACCCGAAGTGCATCTACGGCTACCAGGCGCCGGCGGACCGGAAGCTCTACACGTGGGACCCGGCCAACCTCGCGGCCGGCCTGATCGAGATCAAGGCCGACAACTCCACGCGGGACATCCTGGCGGCGATCGCCGGGCTCCCGAACACGAAGTTCACGACGAACGTCATCGACTTCATCCGGGGGAACGACGGGACGCTGAAGGACGTGCCGCGGGCCTGGGTCTACGGCGCCTCGATCAACTCGACGCCGGCGGTCGTGGGGAACCCCGAGACCTTCTACCAGGACCCGCTGGCCAAGACTCACGCCGCCTTCGAGCTCAAGCACCGGAAGCGGCGCCCCCTCGCGTGGGTCGGCTCCGACGACGGGATGCTCCACGCGTTCGACTTCAACACCGGGTTCGAGGTCATCGCCCTCATGCCGCCCGAGCTGCTGGCCCGGCAGTACTCCCTCTACCAGAACTTCCTGACGATCGTGAACCCCATCACCAAGGAGAAGCGGGCGCCGAACGGGCAGGAGGTCGACCTCAACAAGCACATCTGGGGCGTGGCCCAGTCGTTCCGGTACGCGGACGTCTACGACACGAAGGCCTCCCCCCCCACCTGGAAGACCGTCGGCTACCTGACGCTGGGGCCGTCCGGGGACTCGATCACCGCAATCGACGTCACGCACCCCTCCCCCTCGGACGACGGCAACGACCCGACCCAGCCGGTGCAGATCCTCTGGCGCAAGTCGAGCGCCGACCTGACGGGGCTGGGGCAGACCTGGAGCGTCCCGGCGGTGGCCGCGATCGAGGCGACGGCGCCCGAGAAGTTCCTTCTGATCATGGGCGCCGGCTTCAACGCCGCCAGCACGGCGACCGCCCAGAAGGACTCGAAGCTCTTCCAGCTGAACGCGGTGGACGGGACCGACGGCTACTCGACCGGGAACAACAACTGGGTCCCGGTCAAGGTCGCTCCGCCCATCTCCGGGAACGAGCCGCTGGTGGGGCAGCAGGCCTTCGCGTCGAGCGTCTTCTTCGACACGACGAAGCCGACCTTCTACGGGGACAACGTGGCGAACCTCGGCCTCCAGGCGGACCTGAACGGCCGCGTCTGGTTCAACTACGCCACGGGCGGCACGACCGACTTCGACAAGGTGATGCTCGGCATGGACGTGCCGGACCTGATCAACACACTCGAGGGGGCGCCGGACCAGGCGCCGCTCTACTACCCGCCGGCGGCGAGCGGCCGGGGGAACACCGGCTGCCAGGCCTACGCATTCGGGTCGGGCACGGAGTACGAGAAGAGCCCCCTCGAGACCGACCCGACCGGCGCCGCCGCGACGAGCGGCAAGAAGTCGGACTACGCCTGGAAGCCGCGCATCTTCATCGCCACGAACGCGGACGCCCTGCCGGGGTTCAACAAGGTGGACGCCTCGGGCGGAGCGGTGCAGGCGCAGATCCTCAGCGCGATCGAGCTGCCCCCCTGCGACCTCCTGAAGAACCCCAACGGCCCCCGCTGCAAGCTGTCGATGAGCGACCCGACCACCTTCGGTCCGCGGACGCAGCTGACCGCCCCGCCGTTCCTCGTCGTGCCGCTCTCGGGCGACGGCACGTACCGGGCCCTCTTCCTCGTCTACGACCCGGACGCCATCGGCTTCTGCCGCGGCTACTCCTACATCGTCCTCTGGAAGTTCGACCTGTCGGCGTGCGGCGTCCCGACGAACGGCGTGATCGAGACGTACGAGGGGGGCGAGGGAGCGGGCGCCGGGTTCGCCATGGCCGGATCGAAGATCATCATCGCCAAGAGCGGACACGGGACGGGACAGAAGGCGGGCCTCCAGGACACCGGGGTCAACATCTCGGACTGGGGCGGCCCGGCCAACGCCCGGCCCGTCTACTGGAAGGAACTGCAGTAGGGCCTCGCCGGGCGCGCTTCCCGCGGGCCTAAGATCGGAAGCGATGGAAGGGGGCGTCCGCGCGGGCACCCGGGGGGCCGGAGGGCGGCGCGGCGTCTCGCTGCCGGCCTTCCTCGTCACGCTGGCCGTCCTGCTCGTCTTCCTCGTCGTGGCGCTGGAGTTCGTGAACCGCTGGACGCGGATCCCGGCGCCGCCGGCCCCGGCCCCGGCCACGCGGATGGCGCTCGACCTCGCGGTGCGGACGCTGACGCGGGACCTCGGCGCGGCGGCGTCGGGCCGGCTGCCGGCCGTGGAGGCGATCCGGCCGGTCCGGAACAACACCCCCTCCGGGGCCGCCTTCACGGGCCCCGTGGGACAGACGACCGAGGTTCGCGCCGGCACCGACCAGATCGGCCTCAAGGGAGTCCTCCGGACGCCGCCGCTTCTCCTCGAGACGGCGGACCGGGCGACGGGCGCCCTCTTCTCCTCGCCCGGGAAGGCGTCCCCGGGGGAGTTCCAGGCCCGTCCCGCCGCGGCCCGTCTGAAGCTCTACGCGGGCGGCGGAGCGGGGGGGACGAAGCCGGGAGACCCGGGCGTCGACGGCGTCGCGGCGCTCCTCCGGGCCCGGAACCAGGCCGGCGGGCGGAAGAAGTTCTTCGTCGCCGGGGACGGGAGCGGCGGCTGGGCGGTGGGGCGGATCGCCTCCGTGATCGACCGGACGGCCTCCTCCGCGGAGGGGTGCGCGCCCGCCCCGGACGGCTGCCACCTCGAGCTGACGCTGGATCTGACCGACGCGGACGCGGTCCGGCTGAACGCGCGCGAGGACGCGGAGGCGCGGAGCCGCCTCGGCCCGCTCTCCTGGGGCGGACTCTTCGACGAGCTCGTCTTCTTCGTGGCGCGGGGCCCGAAGGGGCGCCCCCCGGACTACCTCTCCGTGAACGACCCGCCCTCGCAGGCCTACCCGTGGCCGTTCCTGGCGGCCGCCGAGAACGTCGGCGGCGGCCGGTGGGACGTCGCCCGCATCGCCGACGACGTCGAGAACCTCCAGGCGGCCTGGGCGGTCGCCATCGGGCGGGGCGCCGAGGAGTGGCGGGCCGACCGGCCCGGGGCCCGGCCGGTCCTCCCGGCGGAGCTCGCCGCCCCCGGCACGGCGCTTCGGGCCGTCCGGGTCGCCCTCGTGGCGAAAGGGCGCGAACGGATCCCCGCGGCCGGACCGGACGGGGCGGCGGAGGAGTTCCTCCCGTTCGACGCCTCCCGGAGCGACCCCGCCACGCTGCCGATCGGGTGGGCGTCCTTCGCCCGCGTCCGCGTCGCCTTCCTCCGCGAGGTGCGCTACCTCTCGGTCCGGCCCCCTCCGGCGCCATGAACGGGTCCCTCGGGGCGCGGGCGGGGGTATCATGACGAGTTGTATTCGGGAGGTGTCCATGCGTCGCGTCCCCTCGACGTCGACCCTCGCCGTCCTTCTCCTCCTCGCCGGATCCGCCGCAGCGGACGTCGTGGTCCTGAAGGACGGCCGCAAGATCGAGACCCTCGGGCCTCCGGTCCTGAAGGGCCGGATGATCCTCCTGAAGTCGACCGACGGGACCCTCTTCTCGATCCCGGCGGACGAGGTCGACCAGGCGAAGACGGATGCCGCGCGCGCCCGCCCGGCGCCCGCGCCGACGCCGACGCCGGCCACGAGCCTCCGCCCGGCGCGCCCGGCCGAGATCGCCGGCAAGAAGAGCGAGCGGCGCGCGACGGTCGTCCTGACGGACGACCAGGTCGCCGCCGGCTCGGTGGAGACCGAAGGGGAGAAGAAGGAGGACGGCGAGGAGCGGGTGGACGTGGCGAACGCCACGGCCACCAAGTCGCCGGCGGGGTACTCGGTCGTCGGCTCCGTCCTCAACAGCGGCAAGTCCGAGGTGGGCGGCGTCGCCGTGACGATCGAGGCGATCGGTCCCGGCGGAAAGACGATCGCGACGACGTACGGACAGGTCGCCAAGGACGTCCTCGCGCCCGGGGAGAAGAGCACCTTCACGGCGGAGCTGAAGGAGACGGCCGACATCACGACCTTCCGCTACACCGCCCGGTGGCAGTCGCGGATCCCGGTGAAAGGGGCGGCGGCCGTCGACTGGGGGGAGGGCGTGACGCCGCCGAAGCCGCCCGAGGGGGCCGAGGCGAAGAAGGACGAGGAGGCCGGGAAGCCCGCGGAGCCGAAGCCCTCGCCGACGCCGACCTACGTCCGGATCCCGTCGCCCGACGTGGCGCCGCGGGCGCCGAACGCGCCCATCGGCGCCCCGGAGAAGCCGGGAGGGACCTTCATTCCGAAGCCGACCGGAGACCAGCCGAAGCCTCCGGGCGGAAACTGAACGGCGGCGGTGCCGGCCGAGATTCTCCTCGTTGAGGACCGGGGCTCGCTGCGCGCCATGCTCGCGGAGACCCTGGAGCGCGAGGGGTACTCCGTCGAGCCCGTGGCGACCGGCGACGAGGCCGTCCGGCGGCTGCAGGAGGGGCGGCGCTACGGGCTCGTCCTGACGGACCTGAAGCTCCCCGGACAGGACGGCCTCGCCGTCCTCCGGGCGGCCGTCTCGGCCGATCCGGGCCTCCCCGTCGTGGTCCTGACGGGATTCGGGACGGTGGAGACCGCCGTCGCCGCGATGAAGGCGGGGGCGGCCGACTTCCTCGGAAAGCCCGTCGACCCGGAGCTCCTTCTCCTCCTCGTCCGCCGGCACCTCGCGGCGCGCCGCGAGGCGGTGGCGCGGGCGCTCCTCGCGGCCGAGGCCGGCCTCGCCGGCATGCCGGCCATCATCGGCTCCTCGCCCGCCCTCGCCGACGCCCTCGAGCGGATCCGGCGCGCCGCCGAGTCGGAGGTGACCGTCGTCCTGACGGGCGAGTCGGGGACCGGAAAGGAGCTCTTCGCGCGGGCCCTGCACGCGCTCTCCGCGCGCTGCTCCGGCCCGTTCGTGCCGGTGAACGTGGCGGCCATCCCGGAGGGCCTCGTGGAGAACGAGCTCTTCGGCCACGAGCGGGGCGCCTACACCGGCGCCGTCGAGCGGCGCGCCGGCCGCTTCGAGATCGCCGACGGCGGGACCCTCTTTCTGGACGAGATCTCGGAGCTCCCGGCGGCCGCGCAGTCGAAGTTCCTGCGCGTCGTGGAGGAGAAGCAGTTCCTCCGCGTCGGCGGCACGGTGCCGATCTCCGTGGACGTCCGGATCGTCGTGGCGACGAACCGGGACCTCCACGCCCTCGTCCGGGCGGGGACCTTCCGCGAGGACCTGTTCTACCGGCTCGAGGTCTTCCCGGTCCGCCTCCCGACGCTCCGCTCGCGCAAGGAGGACATTCCCGCCCTGGCGCAGAGCTTCGCCGAGGGCGCGGCCCGGCAGATGCGGCGCCGGGCGCCGGTCTTCTCGGCGGGGGCGCTCGAGAAGCTGGCCGAGCACGACTGGCCGGGAAACGTCCGCGAGCTGCGCAACGTCGTGGAGCGGTCCGTCATCCTGACGCGGGGCGAGACGGTCCGCGCCGCGGACGTCGTCGTCGGCATCCCGGGGGAGACGGCGGCGCCGCACCCCTCGCTCGACGGCCCCCTCGACGAGGTCATCGAGCGGTGGAAGCGGGCCGGCGAGACGAGCCGCATCCGCGTCGCGCTCGAGGCGGCCGGCGGGGACCGGGCCCGGGCCGCGGAGGAGCTGGGGATCCCGCTCCGGCGGCTCTCGCAGCGGATGAAGGAGCTGGGTCTCTAGGTCCGCGGGGCCTCAGGCCGTCGCGGCCTCGCCGAGGGCCCGGAGGATCTCGGCCTCCTCCTCCTGCTCCACGGGCCGCCGGTCGAGCAGGAGCCGGCCGAGGTCGTCGGGGCGCATGCCCTCGAGGCGGGC
>DAOMFB010000139.1:0-7430 GCA_035429585.1 Thermoanaerobaculia bacterium | reverse complement strand
CGCGCGGTCGAAGAGAACGCGCCCCTGCCCGATCCGGAACGGCACGGGGCCGGCGACAGAGACCGCTCGGCCCCGGAGCCGCGCGGAGAACGTGGACAGCGCTCCTTCTCCCGTGAGCGGCGCGTTCTCGCCCGCCGAGCGGATCGAGGCCGCCACGTCGAGTCGCCCGTCGAAACCCGCGTCGGAGGGAACGCCGAGCAGGCCGGCGAAGAGGCCGAGGCGCGAGACCGAGAGCCGGATCGCGGTCGGAGCCCCGTCGGCGGGCGGCGTCTCGAAGGAGAGGACCGCGGCCCCCGGAGCCTCGAGGGACGCGCTCCAGCCGCCGTTGCCGGTCTTCGCCGAGAAGGTCACCGGGCGCCCCGGCTCGCCGAGGGGACTCTCCCCGAGCGCCGTACCGTCGATCGAACCGGTCAGGGTGAGGCCCGGCTTCTCGATCGTCCCGTCGCCGGCGAGCGTCGCCGTCACGCGGCCCGTCAGCGCCGGCGCGGCCTCGGCGACCCTCGCGATGGCGCCGGCTGCGACGCCCGCCGCCTCGAGAGCCAGGTCGAAGCCGCCGTCGGACCAGCGGTAGAAGCCGGAGCCCCTTCCCGTCCCGCCTCCGAGCGACGCCACGGCGTCCGAGACCCGGATCCGGTCCTTCTCGAAGGCGAGCGTCCCCTCGAGCCGGTCGAAGCCCTGCCCCCAGGCCGAGCCCTTCTCCCAGACGACCGGCGCGCGCCCCGCGAGAGCCGGCGTCACGCCCGAGAGGGCGAGCCGGCCCGTGAGCGGCCCGGACATCGGGAGGTCGAAGTCGAGGAACGCGAGGATCCGCTCGAGCGGCCACCCCCGCATTTCCGTGACCAGCTCGTCGAGGCGGTAGTGCCCGCCGAGGGCGCCGCCCCAGCCGATCTTCCCGGTCACGGCGAGCTCCCCCCCGCCGTCCTCCGCCGCGAACGGCGCGAACGTGGCGACGTTCCGGTCGACGGTGAACGAGGCGGTCGCCTCGCCGAAGCGCGCGCCGCGAAGCGAGAAGGACGACGCCTCGAAGCTCCCTTCGATGTGCGGGTCGCCGAAGGCGCGCGTCAGGTGCGCCTCGAGGCTCCCCGAGCCGGTGAGCCGGAGCGGCGGCGCGAGCGGCTCCCCCTGGATCGCCGCGTACCAGTTCTCGGCCGTCCGCTCGAGCTCCGCGAGATCGCGCGTCTCGGCGAAGAGGGTCAGGTCGGGCGCCCAGCTCCCGATGGCGATGGAGCCGTCGAGGCGGGCCCGGAGCCCCCCCAGCGTGACGAGAGGCATCCGGCCGAAGAGGATCTTTCCGTCGCGAACGAGCAGCGGGCCGCCGCCCGAGGTCGGGAGCGCGTGCCGCCGGGCGACGGCGGAGCCGGCCGCCGCGTCGGCGGCGATCCGGAGGGAGCCGGCGCCGTTCGCCCGCTCGATGCCGCCGGCCCCCCAGGTCAGCGTCGCGTCGAGATCGGCCCGCCCGAGCATGCCGGTCCCCGCGAGGCCGAGGTCGGCGAGGAACGACTCGAAGCCGATCCCGCGGCCGTGGAGGACGAGGTTCGCCGGGAGCGGCGGGTGCTTCAGGCGCTCCACGCGGACCTGCGCCTCGAGCGTCCCCCCGGCGTAGTCGGCCCGGGTGACCTCTGCGAGGACGCCGGCCTGGTCGACGTGGAGAAGGCCGGAGGCGTTCATCGGGAACGGGCCGAAGGCCCCCGAGAGCTCGAACGAGGCACGCCCCTCGACGCCCCCCTTTTCCGGAACGAGGAGCGAACCCTTGACGAGGAGGGGCCCGGAGAGCGGCAGCCCGATGCCGAAGAGGGCGTCGAGGTGCTCGCCCCGCGTCTCGATCGTGGGGAAGAGCTGGAGGGACGGGTGGCGGAGGTTGTCGATCCCCCCGTGGGCGTCGATCGAGAAGCGGGGGCTCCGGAGATGGACGTCGTGGAACTTCAGGCGCCCCGGCGAGAGGTCCGCCCCGACGCCGAGGGCGAAGTCGAGCGTCTCGTAGTCGCCGATCCTGAGGCGCGCCTTCCGGACCCCGAGGTCGAGGTGCGAGGTCGAGCCGATCCCCTCGCGGCGCGAGGTGAAGGCCGCCTCCTGCAGGAGCGCGTCGATCCGCGCCGACCAGTCCCGGAACCGGAGCGTCGCCCGCTGGACGACGGCCTCCGTCATGTAGACGTCGAGCCCCTCGCCCGAATCGTCCTTCTTCCGGGGGAGGAGCCGCTCGAAGTTGTTCGTCCCGTCGGCGAAGACCTCGAACACGACGGTCGGGGAGACGACCCGGAACTTCGGCAGCTCGAGGCGGCGGCCGAGGAGCGTCGGGAGCCCGCGCAGCTCGACCTCGGCCGCGGCGAAGCAGGGCCCCGGGACGCCCCGGGGGTCGTTCGCGATCGACACGTCCCTGACGAGGAAGGCGGGCGGGAGGAGGGAGAGATCGAAGCCGCCGATCTTCACCGGTCGGGCGAGCCGCTCCGAGAGCATCAGCTCGGTGCGGCGCCGGAGCACCTCCTGGAAGCGCGTGGAGCGGAAGACGGCGTAGAGGACGAGGACCGAGAAGACGAAGAGCAGGCCGAAGAGGCGGAGGACCCGGACCTGCGTGAGCGTCAGCTCCGGAAAGTGAGGGTGCGGAATGCGGACGCGGCGCCTCTTCCCCGCCGGCGCCTTCGGATCGCCGTCCCGGGTCGCCATGCCGCCCTAGCGGCTCCCGCTTCCGTGCCCGCCGCCGAACGAGAGCTTCCCCGCGAGGACGTCGAAGAACGAGTCCTCGGAGTGCCGGACGAGGCCGACGGCGATCGGCGCCCGCGCGATCGCGATCTTCATCGCCGAGGAGACGGGGAACCCCTCCTGGCCGTCCAGCGTCAGGTAGACCTCGGACGCGTCGCCCTCGACGGCCAGCTCGAGGCGGACCGAGTCGGGGAGGACCAGCGGCCGGAGGCTGAGCGTGTGGGGGCAGATCGGCGTGAGCGTGATGGCGGGCATCCGCGGCTCGAGGATGGGCCCGCCGGTCGAGAGGTTGTAGCCGGTGGAGCCGGTCGGCGTCGAGACGATGATCCCGTCGCCGCGGAAGCGCGAGACGACGGCGCCGTCCGCGGCGACGCGGATCGTCGCGATCCGCGCGAGGGCCGACCGCGAGACGACGGCGTCGTTCACGACCCGGTAACGCCGCGGCGGGCGCCCCGCCTCGGTCACGGTGACGGCGAGGAGCCGGCGGGGCTCCACGGCGGCCTCCCCGCGGAGGGCCGCCTCGAGCAGCCGGGGGAACTCCCCGGGGTTGCAGGCCGTCAGGAAGCCGAGCGTCCCCCCGATGTCGACGCCGAGGACCGGCACGCCGGGCGCCGGGTGCCGCGCGACCGAGAGGAGCGTGCCGTCGCCGCCGAGCGTGACGACGAGGTCCACCGCCCGGGCGATGGCCGACCGGGGGAGGCCGCCGTCCTCGCCGCGGGCGGCCATCGACTCGGCGTCGTGCACCACGGTGAGGCCGCGCCGGCGGAGCGCCCGGGTCAGCGCATGGGAGAGCGCCAGCGCCTCCGCGCTCGTGTACCGCGTCACGAGTCCGACCCGCCTGATCCGGCGGGACTTGCGGGCGGCCTTCACCGCCCCAATTTAGCGCGAATCGGCCGGTTTCGCGGCCCGAAATGCGGCGAGGAACTCCCGGTTCCCGTCGGCCCCCTCGATGGGGGAGGGGATCGTCCCGAGCGGCGCGAGCCCCAGCGCCGCCGCCGCGAAGGCGACCCGGGCGACGGCGCGCTCGCGGACGGCCGGGTCCCGGACGATGCCCCCCTTCCCCACCTCGCCGCGCTCCGACTCGAACTGCGGCTTGACGAGGAGGACCGCGGCCGCGCCCGGCGCGAGGAGAGGCACGGCGGCCGGGAGGATCATCGTCAGGGAGATGAACGAGACGTCCGCCACGAGGAGCTCCACCGGCGCGGGGACCTCGGCCGTCGAGAGGTAGCGCGCGTTCACCTTCTCGAGGAGGACGACGCGCGGGTCGCTCCGGAGCCGGGCGTGGAGCTGCCCGTACCCGACGTCGACCGCGTAGACCGTGCGCGCGCCGCGCGAGAGGAGGACGTCGGTGAAGCCGCCGGTCGAGGCCCCGACGTCGAGGCAGACCTTCCCGGAGGGGTCGACGCCGAAATGGTCGAGCGCCGCGGCAAGCTTCACGCCGCCGCGCGAGACCCACGGGTGCTCGGGCCCGGTCACCGAGAGCTCCGCGCCCGCCGGGACGGGCGTGCCGGGCTTGACCGCCGTGAGCCCCCGCACCGTGACCCGGCCGGCCAGGATGAGCGCCTCCGCGCGCGTCCGGCTCTCCGCGAGCCCCCGCTCCACCAGCAGCCGGTCGAGGCGGACCTTCCCGCCCGTCCGCGTCACCGCGTGACCATCACCTTGAGGACGTCGCCGCGGGCCCGGGCCAGCCGGAACGCCTCGGGGGCGCGCTCGAGCGGCACCCGGTGGGTGACGATCCGGTCGGCGCGGACGACGCCGGCGCGGATGAGGGCCATCGCGCGCTTCAGCTCCGCGGCCCCGCAGGAGTACGAGAAGCGGAGCGTCAGGTCCCGGAGGTAGGCGGTGTGCGGGGCGAGGCTCCAGCGCGTCTCCGGCGGAACCGGCGAGTAGAGGACGACGCGCCCGGCCGGCGCGGCGGCGTCGATCGCCGTCTCGAACGCGGACGCGGCGTACGGCAGGACGAAGACGGCGTCGGCGCCCCAGCCGGCGCTCTCCTCGCGGACGACGGCGGCGAGCCCCTCGGACGGGTCGAGCACCCGGTCGAATCCGAGCGCCTTCGCCGACGCCCGCCGGGACGGGTCCGGATCGCTCCCGACGAGCCGCGCCGCCCCCGCTTCGCGCGCGAGGAGCCCCAGAAGGACGCCGCTCGAACCGAGGCCGATCACCGCGACGGTGTCGCCGGGCCGGACGGCGCCGCGGTCGACCGCCTTGAGCGCGCAGGCGACCGGCTCCGCCAGGGCCCCGTCCTCGAACGAGAGGCCGTCGGGAATGAGGAGCGTGTCGGTGGCCACCGTCGCCGCCTCGGCGCGGAAGAACTCCGCGAGGCCGCCGGGGTGGAGGCGGTTCGGCTTCCAGGCCGGGCACATGACCGGTTCTCCCGCCTCGCAGAACCGGCAGCGTCCGCACGCCGCATGGTGGTGGACGAAGACGCGGTCCCCCTTCCGGAACGCCGTCACCCCCGCGCCCGCGGCCGCGACGACGCCCGAGGGCGCGTGGCCGAGGACGGCCGGCGCCTTCGACGCGACGTACCAGGGCGCGAGGTCGCTCCCGCAGAGGCCCACGGCCCGCATCTCGACGAGGAGCTCTCCGGGGCCGACCTCCGGGACCGGCATCTCGACCACGGCGATGTCGTCGAGCGACCGGACGAGGGCCGCCTTCATGGCACGAGCACCGTCTTCATGGCCTCTCCGCGCTCGACGTCGTCGAAGGCCTGCCGCCACTCGGCGAGCGGGCGCGTCCCCGAGAGCACCGGCGCGGGATCGACCGCCCCCGTGGCGAGGAACGACAGGGCGCGGTCGGCGTCGGGCGGCCGGTAGTGGAAGGTGCCGACGAGGTTCACCTCCTCGTAGTGGACGCGGAAGGCGTCGACGTCGAGCCGGCTTCCCGCCGCCATGCCGGCGAAGAGGAGGAGCGTCCCGCCCGGCGCCGCCCGGGCCGCGAGCGACGACGCGACCGCCGGGGAGCCGGTCGTGTCGACGACGAGCTCGAAGGAGCCGGCGACGGCCGACGCGACGGAGCCTCCCGGCTCGAGAAGAACCGTCTCCGCGCCCATCCCCTCGAGGATCCGGAGCCGGGCCGGCTCCGGCGCCGCGACGACGATCCTCCCGGCGCCCCTCCGGAGAAGCGCCACGTGAAGTGCCGCGATCGGCCCGCTCCCCGCGATCAGGACCGACCCTCCCGCCACGGCGGGAACCCGCATCAGGCCGTGGACGACGGAGGCGAGCGGGTCGAGGAGCGCTGCGGCCTCGAAGGAGAGGCCGACCGGAATCCTCCGGACCGCACCGCGAACGAGTCGCGGCGAGAGGAGGACGAGGTCCGCGTAGGCCCCCCAGAGCGGGGCCTCGAAGGCCGTCTCGCAGAGGTTCCCCCGCCCGTCGCGGCACGGCGCGCACGCCCCGCACGGCGCCGTCACGGCCGAGGTGACCCGGTCGCCCGGCGCGAAGGGGACCTCCGCGCCGGCCGCCTCCACGACGCCCGCCATCTCGTGTCCGAGCGTCACCGGGAAAGGGACCTTCGGGTGGCCCCGGCGGAGAAGCTTGAGGTCGGTCCCGCAGGTGAGCGCCGCCTTCACGGCGACGACGATCTCCCCCGGGCCGGGCACGGGGTCCGGCCGCTCCACGAGCGAAGCCATCCCGTGGGCTTCACAGACGAGCGCGCGCATCCCCCGAAGGGTAGCAGCGTCAGGTCGGGAGCTCGTCCTCGAGAACGTCGGCGTAGAAGGCGGCGTTCCGGCGGCGCTCGACCCGGGCCTCGATCATCTCGTAGAGCGTCGGCAGGACGATCAGGGTCAGGAGCATCGACGTGACGACGCCGCCGATGACGACGGTGGCGAGCGGCCGCTGCACCTCGGAGCCGGCCCCGGTGGAGAGGGCCATCGGGACGAAGCCGAGCGCCGCCACGAGGGCCGTCATCAGGACCGGCTTCAGGCGCGTCCCCGCCGCCCCGACGATCGCGGGATGGAGGGAGGCCCCGGCTTCGCGCCGCCGGTTGATCGCCGTGACGAGGACGACGCCGTTCAGGACCGCGACGCCGAAGAGCGCGATGAAGCCGACCGAGGCCGACAGGGAGAGGTTGAGCCCCCGCAGCCAGATCGCGCCGATGCCCCCCACGAGGGCGAACGGGACGTTGACGAGGACGAGGACGGCCTGCCGGAGCTTCCCGAAGGTGACGAAGAGGAGGAGGAAGATGATCAGGAGCGAGAGCGGAATGACGACGACGAGCCGCCTCATGGCCCTCTCCTGGTTCTCGAACTGCCCTCCCCACTCGACGTGGTATCCCGGCGGGAGCGTCATGGACCTCGCGAGCCGCTCCATCGCCTCGGCCACGAAGCTCCCGATGTCCCGCCCGCGGACGTTCGTCTGGACGACGAGGCGGCGCTGTCCCGACTCGTGGTTGATCGCTTCGGGGCCCCGGACGGTCGCGACGCGGGCCACCTTCCCGACCGGGATCTTCTCGCCGCCGGGCGCCGAGAGGAGGAGCGCCTCGAGGGCGCTCCGGTCGGCCCGGAAGGCGTCCGGGAAGCGGACGAGGACGCCGAAGCGCCGCGGCCCGTCGAGGACCTCCGTCGCGACGGCCCCGCCGACGGCCGTCTCGACCACCTGCCGGAGGTCGGACACGTTCAGGCCGTAGCGCGCCATCGCCTCCCGGTCCACGTCGATCTGGACCTGCGCGGCGCCCGTCAGGGCCTCGACCTGCAGGTCGGCCGCGTCGCGCACGGGGCAGGGGAGCCGGCG
>DAOMFB010000138.1:0-7487 GCA_035429585.1 Thermoanaerobaculia bacterium | reverse complement strand
GCCGTGGCGGCGGGGATCGGCGTCGTCGTGGCCTCGGCCGTCCAGGCGGAGCCGACGGCGACGTCGACGCCGGTGCCGACGGCGACGCTGACCCGGACGCCGACGCCGACGCCGACCGCGACGACGCCGCCCGTTCCGACGAACACGCCGACGGTGCCGCCGACACCGACGAACACGCCGGTCGCCACGTCGACCCCGACGAGCACGCCGACGGTGCCTCCGACGCCGACGCCGACACTCGTCTCAACGGCGACGCCGACCCCGACGCCGACCCCGACGGTGACGCCGACCGCGACGCCGACCCCCACGAAGACGCCCGTACCGGGGGCCCTCGAGTTCCATCTGACGTGGACGACCACGCCGTGCCGGGACCTCGACCTCCTGGTCTGGTACTCGGAAAGCCCGCCGGTGACGCCGTTGGTCAACGTGAACAAGGGCTGCACCACCTGCGCACAGCTCCCGAAGGAAATCGTCAAGATCGCGAACCCGTACGACTGCCAGTACTTCAGCTACCAGGCCATCGACAGGGGCGGGTCGGACTGCAACTGCAGCGGCACGGCCTCCGGACTTCTCAGGGTCTACGTCGACGGCATCCTCGACAAGACGGACGCGATCTCGCTGACCTGCGGCCAGCAGTCGAACGTCTTCAACTACCAATACAACTGGCGCGTCTGCGCCAACCTCAAGTCCGGGAGCAGCGTTCGCTGAGCGGGGAGGAGCCGGAAGAGTGAGCGGACCTGCCCGGTGCCCGGCGGCGAACGCTGGCCGCGCTTCTCCCGCACGGGTTTGGTCGTACGACGTCCGGGAAAGAGTCTCGAGAAAGAGGCTGTGACGGTGAGAACTCCTGTGCACGCGGCCCCCATCCGGGCGGTCGCGAGCCTCCCCTTCGCCGGGACGTTCTCGGCGGCGCAGGCGCCGAAAAAGAGCCCCCTCGAGATCTCACAGGCGCGGCTGCGGTGCGTCACGACACAGGCCCCGCCGGACGACGACGACATCGTCCTGCGGGGGATTCCGAAGGAGCTGGAGGGGCTCTCCCCTCGGCCATGGGGACCACTCCGCAAACAAAGGCTGCGTGAACTGCGAGTCGAGCCCGTACGAGCAGATCTCCTTCGCGAACCCGCCGACGGGGCCGTACCAGGACGACGTCATCATGGTTGGCAGCACGTACGACGACACCTACCGACGGGCCCCTGGGCCGGAGGCGAACGGTGATGCGCAGCCGACGAGAGGCCGGGCGGATCGACAGGAGACGCCTCTTCGGAGGGGTTGGTCTCCTCGCCGCCCTTCTGCTCGCGTCCCGCGTCGCACTCGCCGAGGGCGTGCGGTCTCCCGAGGCCGTCCCCGAATGCCGCTGGGACGGCCCGACGCTCCTGATCGACCCGGCATGCGCCTTCCGGCTGGCGCGGCAGAACAGCTTCGAGATCCTCGACCAGGAGACCTACCTGCGCGGAGCGGTGCGGCACGAGGCGCTCGCCGCGCACGACTTCGCGATCCAGATGACGCCGACCTTCTCGGCGGTCACGCTCGGCAACCCGAACACGACCCCGCTCGGCAACGGCGGCACGGGCACGCAGACGGCGTCCACGGACCTCTACCGGAGCGGCCTCCGCTTCTCGAAACGCTTCGGCATCGGGACGAGCGTCGCCGTGGAGCCGTTCTACGAATGGGGGAGCGGCAACCAGATCTCCGGCCTCCTCGTCGGCGTGACGCAGCCGCTCCTGCGCGGCGTGGCGCCGGTCTACGTCGAGAGCACCCTCGACGCCGCCTCCTCCCAGACGAAGGTCTCGGGGCTCTCGCAGGTGCAGTCGTGCCTCGTGACGCTCCTCGGGGTCGTGGACCAGCTCTCGACGCTGACGGAGCTCCAGGAGCGTCACCGCCTCTTCTCCGAGGCGCTCCTCTCGATGGAGACGAAGCTGACGATCACCGAGGCGCGCGAGCGGGCCGGCCTCGCCTCGAGCCTCGACGTCCTCCGGACGAAGATCGAGCGGACGAACCTCCGCGACCTCGTCGCCTCCGTCTCCGATCAGCTCGGGGACGCCGCCGACCGCCTCCGGTTCCTGCTGCGCCTCCCTCCGGGGCTTCCGATCCGCGGCCTCGTGAGCCCGCGCGACGCCCCCGGCCCGCCGGAGCCGGACGGCGGGGTCGCGGCCCGGCTCGACGTGCGGATCGCCGCCGAAGGGCTCTCGGAAGCCCGCCGGCAGGTCCGGGTCTCCCGCCACGCGATCCTCCCCGACCTCAACGCGACCTTCACGATGTCCCTCCAGGGGGGAAAGACGGAGTACTCGATCCCGTCCCTGCCGACGTGGACCCTCTCGATCAGCTCCTCCGGCGAGCTGGGCCGTCCCGCGGAGCGGGCCGCGTACCAGGACGCTCTCGACCGGGTGGAGGTCGCCGCGCGCGCCCTCGTCCAGACGCAGGAGCGGGCCCGCGACGAGGTCCGCTCCCTCGGGCGCCAGCTCGACCGGCTGAAGAAGCAGGAGGCGATCCAGCGGGAGCAGATCGAGCAGGCGGCCGCGAAGCTCGCCATCGCGGAGGCCAAGTTCCGGAACGGCCTGGCGAGCAACTTCGACTTTCTCGAGGCGGAGACGGAGCTCCGGAACGCACAGGTGGCGCTCCTCTCCGCGCAGCGGGACCTCGTCCCCTCGGCGCACCGCCTCCTGAACGGCACGGGGCGGTACGACGTCTGGCTGAAGGAGAGCTATGCCGTGGACTGCGCGGCTCCGGCCGCTCCTCGCTGACCGCCGCCGGGCGGCCGTCGTCGTCGCGGCCGCGGTGGCGGTCCTCGGCGGCCTCTGGCTGGTCGGCCCCGGCCCGTCGCGGGCCGCGCGCCGGGGGGAGAGCTCCGCGCAGACCTGGGTCGTGAAGCGCGCCGACGTCCGGAGCGGGGTCTGGGCCCTGGGCGAGCTCGCCGCCGGGACCTCCGTCGTCGTCCGGAACCGGCTGCCGGGCGCGGACGGCCGGATCCTCTGGATCGTCGAGGACGGCGCCGAGGTGAACGAGGGAGACGTCCTCGTCCGGCTCGATTCGAGCGGCTTCGAGTCCGAGCTGGTGCGGCTCGAGTCGGAGCAGGCCGGCCAGAAGGCGGCGATGGAGTCGGCGCGGCAGGTCCGGCTCGGGGAGCTGGCGCGAGCCGGCCAGCAGAACGCGGCGGCCGCCTCGAAGGTGGCGGGGGCGAAGCTGAAGCTCCGGACCGTGGAGCAGGGCGAGGGGCCGATGGAGGAGCGCCGCCTCGAGGGAGAGTTCCAGAAGGCGCGGGAGGAGGAGCGCCGCTGGAGCGGCTACGTCGAGGACCTGAAGCGGGTCCAGGAATCGGGGCGGAACGTGGCGGGCGAGCTGAAGTCCGCCTCCGAGAAGCTGGCGGAGCTCACGGAGAAGAGCGCCCTCGCGAAGAAGCAGCTCGACGGATACCGGGAGTTCGTCCTGCCGGGCAAGCTCGAGGAGGCCCGCGCCGCCATCGGCGAGGCGGAGGAGGAGCGCCGGCGGACGGAGGAAGCCGGATACCACGCCGTCGGGCGCGCCGACTCCGAGATCGAGAAGATCCGCGCCCAGGCCGCCGCCGTCGACCAGCGGCTCGAGGAGCTCCGGCGGATCATTACGGACGCCACCATCCGTGCCCCCGCGTCGGGGCTCGTCGTCCTCCGCGAGAACCACATCGAGGGGCGCGCGCGGAAGCCCCAGGTCGGCGACCGTGTCTTCCAGGACTTCCCCCTCCTCGAGCTGCCCGATCCGTCGACGATGCAGGTCCGGGCCCGGGTCCGCGAGCTCGACCTGGAGGCCCTCCGGGCGTCGAAGGCCGGGGAGGTGCTCGTCGAGGCCGTTCCGGGCGAGGTGTTCGCCGCCGAGCTCAAGCAGGTGGGCGCGCTGGCGCTGCGGCGCGAGGGGGAGGACGAGAAGTACTTCAACGTCAGCCTGTCGCTCGTACGGACCGACGCACGGCTCCGCCCGGGGATGACGGCCCGCGTCTTCCTCCTCCGCGGGGAGCGGCGGGGCGTCCTCGCGGTCCCGCGCGAGTACCTCGCGAACCGGGGCGGGAGCTTCGTCTGCCAGGTCCGCGACCCTCGCGGCCGCGTGGCCGAGAAGCCGGTCGAGCCGGGGATCGAGGGTCGCGTCCTGACGGAGATCCGGTCGGGCCTCAGAGAGGGTGACGTTGTCGTCGCCTGGCGCTGAGCCCCTCTGCCGCGCCGAGAACCTTTCGCGGGCGTTCCGGACGGCGGCGCACGAGGTGGCGGCCCTTCGGGGCGTCAGCTTTTCGATCCCCCGGGGCGCGCGCGTCGGCGTCATGGGGCCGTCGGGATCGGGAAAGTCGACGCTGCTCGGGATCCTCGGCTGCCTCGACCGCCCGACCTCCGGCCGCTATCTCCTCGACGGCCGCGACGTGGCGGAGCTCTCCGACGACGAGCTCTCCGACATCCGGGCCGAGACGGTCGGCTTCGTCTTCCAGAGCTACAACCTCATCGCGGAGCTCGACGTCCTGGAGAGCATCTGCCTTCCCCTGGAGTACCGCGGCGTCTCCCGCGCCGAGGCGGTCGCCCGGGCCCGGCACGTCGCCGGCGAGGTCGGCCTCGGCGACCGGCTCGACCACCGCCCGTGGCAGCTCTCGGGAGGGGAGCAGCAGCGGGTGGCCATCGCGCGGGCGTACGCGGGGCGCCCGCGGCTCCTCTTGGCCGACGAGCCGACCGGGAACCTCGACTCCGAGACGAGCCGCGAGATCGTCCGGCTCCTCCTCGACCTGAACCGGGAAGGCGTCGCCCTCGTCGTCGTGACGCACAACGAGGAGCTGGCGCCGCTCTTCGAGAGCGTCCTCAGGATCCGGGATGGGCGACTCGTCGGCTAGGCTCGCCCTCCGGCCGGCGCTCCGGCTGGCCCTCCGCCAGATCCGCGCGCATCGCCTCCGGTCGGCCCTCTCGGCGCTGGGGGTCCTCCTCGGCGTCGGATCGGTGACCATGGTCGTCGCCGTCGGGGAGGGAACCCGGCGGGAGATCCAGGCGCGGTTCGCGGCGCTCGGCACCGACACGGTCATCGTGACGCGGCGGGACCTCTCGGCGGAGGAAGGGACCGTCGGCCGCCGGCTTCACGTCCGGGGCCTGGCCCACCGGGACGCCCTCGAGCTTCCCCTCGCGTGCGAGTTCGTCCGGGACGCGGCGCCCGAGGTGGACGTCGAGGCCGAGCTGGCCGAGGGGCGCCACCGCGGGGCCCTCCGGATCGTCGGGACGACGCCGACCGGGCTTCGGATCCGCGGCGTGGCGGTCGTGGAGGGCCGCGACTTCTCCGCGGCGGAGGCGGAGGCCGGGGACCGGGTGGCCCTCGTCTCCGAGTCGCTCTGGAAGAAGCTCGGAGGGGCGGCGGCCCAGGGCCCCGCGCCGGTCCTCCGGATGTCGCACACCCTGCTCGAGGTCGTCGGCGTCTTCCACGTGCCGGGGCCTCTGCCCGAGGAGACCGGCGCCTCCCGCGCCGCGGGGCCCGAGGTCCTGATCCCCCTCAAGACGGCCGCCAGCCTCGGGGCTCCCGCGGACGAGGCGCGCGGGATCTTCCTGACGCGTCTTCTCGTCAAGCTGACCTCCGACGACGACGATCTGCGGGCCGCCGCCGCGGTCGAGGAGGCGCTTCTCCGCGCCCATCGCGGCGTCCGCGACTTCGCCGTCGTCTCCCCGGTCCGGCTCCTTCGCGAGAAGGAGCGGGCCAGCCGGAGCCTCCGACTGATGCTCGGCCTGACGGGGGGCATCTCGCTCCTCGTGGGGGCGATCGGAATCCTCAACGTGATGCTGGCCAGCGTCAGCGAGCGGCGCCGGGAGGTGGGGATCCACCGCGCCCTCGGGGCCCGGAGGCGGCAGGTGATCCTCCTCTTCCTGTCGGAGGCCGTCTTCCTGGCGCTCCTCGTGGGCCTGGCCGGGATGGCGGCCGGATCCCTCCTCTCCGTCGCCGCGGCGCGCCTCGCGGGGTTCCCCGCAGTCGTCTCGGCCGCGGGAGTCGCCGTCAGCCTCGCCACGTCGGTCGTCGTCGGGGTCGCCGCCGGCCTCTACCCGGCGGTGCGCGCCGCCTGGATGGAGCCGATGGAGGCCATCCGGATCTGACTAGAATGGCCCGAGCCACCGCGCCCGAGGGGCCTCCGGGGGCCGAAGAAGATGATCGATCCTGATCAGCCCGTGCTGGACGAGAAATTCGAGCTTCTCGGGAAGCTCGGAGAGGGCGGCATGGGCTCCATCTTCAAGGTCCGCCACCGCCTGCTGAACCAGATCCTCGTCGTCAAGACGATGAACCCGAAGTCGGCGGCGAGCCCCGAGCTCCAGAAGCGCTTCCTGCGCGAGGCCCAGACCGCCACGCGCCTCCGTCACCCGGGCATCGTCTCCATCTACGACTTCGTCCTCCGGGAGGACGGCTCGGCGTACATGGTCATGGAGTACATCGAGGGGGCGAACCTCTCGGACGCCGTGCGGCGCTGCGGCCGGATGCCCGCCGTCCTCTGCCTGTTCGTCGCCAACCAGGTCCTCGCCGCCCTCGACTTCATGCACGAGAAGGGGGCGATTCACCGGGACATCTCGCCGGACAACATCATGCTCACGCGCGAGGAGACCGGCGTCGTCCGGGCGAAGCTCATCGACCTGGGGATCGCCAAGATCCTCCGGGCCTCCGAGGAGCTGACGATCGGGAACGAGTTCATCGGAAAGCTCCGGTACGCCTCGCCCGAGCAGCTCATGCCGCGGGAGACCGGCACGATCGACGGCCGGAGCGACGTCTACTCGTTCGGCGCCGTCGTCTACGAGCTCCTGACGGGCGTGAAGGCCTTCCGCGGGGACAACGTCCTCGCCCTCTTCCACGCCCACCAGGTCGGCGAGATCATCCCTTTCGAGGAGAGCGACCCGCACGGCGAGCTGGAGCCGGAGCTGCGGGAGATCCTGCTCAAGGCGATGGCGCTCCACCCGGAGGACCGCTTCGCGACGGCCGAGGAGTTCCGGCTGGAGCTCACCTCGCTCCTGCCGGCGAGCCCGCTCGAGGACGACGTCTCCCGCACCTACATCCAGAAGGTCCTCTCCCTCTCGCCGGACGACTTCCTCACCGTGGACGGGCGGCTCCGGTCCGAGGCCGGCCTCTCGCCCGGAGGGCTCCGGCCCCGCTCGACCCCGGCCGGCACCCGCGTGACGGCCGGAGGCACCCGGAAGGACACCTTGGCCGGACCCGAAGAGCCCACCCAGAGGACGCCGCCGCCCGGGCGGACGCCCTCCGCGACCTCGGCCCGGACCGCCATCCCCGCGAGGGACCGGCTGCCTCTTTATTAAGCCCCGCCGCCCCCCGAGACCGTCGCGCCGAAAAAGGCGCCGCCGGCCGCGGTCCCGAAGGCTTCGCCGCCGGCCGCGGCTCCGGCCGCCGCTCCGGCGGCGGTGCCGGAACGGCGGAGGCTGCTGTCGGTCCGGACCTTCGCGCGCGCGTCGGCCGTGATCGTCGCGGCGGGAGTCGCCCTCGTGCTCTGGCTCGAGAGAGGGGGGCGCGAG
>DAOMFB010000137.1:0-7497 GCA_035429585.1 Thermoanaerobaculia bacterium | reverse complement strand
AGCGCGCCCGGCCCCCGGTCGGCGCCGCGGCCCGGGCCGCCGCCCCGCTCTTCGAGATCGCCCCCGACCCGACCCCGCTCGAGCAGACGGAGGTGGACCGGCAGGTCGACTCGGCGCAGGCCTCGTACAACCGGGCGAAGCTCGACTACGAGCGCGCCGTCGAGCTCCAGCGGCAGGGGATCGTCCCGAAGTCCGAGGTCGACTCGCGGCGCGAGACGTACGAGCTGACGAAGATCGCGCTCGAGAAGGCCCAGCAGAACCGCGCCCTGACCCGGAGCGGAAAGGTCGTGACGGCGAGCGCCGACATCGACTCGATCATCCGGGCCCCCTCCGCCGGCACGATCCTGACGCGGGCGGTGAACCCCGGCGACCCGGTCGTCCCGCTCACCTCGTACCAGCCCGGGACCGAGATGGCGACGGTCGCCGACATGAAGGACCTGATCTTCCGGGGGACGGTGGACGAGATCGACGTCGGAAAGCTCCGCGTCGGGATGACGGCCCGGATCAAGGTGGGCGCCCTGCCGACGGACGTCGTCACCGGGCGCGTCTCGCGGATCGCCCCGCAGGCCCAGCAGAAGGAGGGCGCGACCCTCTTCGACGTCGAGATCGAGCTGGACCCCGCCGGCAACGTGACGCTCCGGGCGGGCTACTCGGCGAACGCCGACCTGATCATCCGGGAGAAGAAGGACGTCCTGACGGTCCCCGAGCGGCTCGTGATCTTCGAGGACGGCGGGAAGAAGACCTCGGTGGAGATCCCCGGCGCGGGGCCCAAGGCCGAGCCGAAGAAGGTGCCGGTGAAGCTCGGCATCTCCGACGGCCTCAACGTCGAGATCCTCGAGGGCCTGAAGAAAGGCGACAAGGTCGTCCAGAGGCCTCCGAAAGAGATCTCGTGAGCCCGCTCCCATGGAAACGCTCGTCGAGGTCGTCCGCCAGCTCCTCCGGGACGTCCGGAACCAGAAGCTCCGGACCTTCCTGACCGTCTTCGGCCTCGTCTGGGGGACGGTGGCGGTGACGCTCCTCCTCGCCTTCGGGACCGGCCTCAAGAAGCAGCTCGTCAAGAGCACGGCGGGGCTCGGGGACCGGATCTGCATCGCGTGGCCCGGGCTCACGTCGATTCCGTACGAAGGGCTCGGGAAGGGCCGGCGGATCCGGCTGACGGAGGACGACGTCGAGTTCGTCCGGGCGCGCGCGGAGGGAATTCGCGGCATCTCGACCGAGTACTCCCAGACGGTCAAGCTCCACTACGGCCTGAAGACCTGGCCGGTGGACGTCTCGGGCGTCGGGATCGACTTCGGCTGGATGCGGAACCTGATCCCCGCGGAGGGCGGCCGGTTCCTGAATCCGATCGACATGGGCGGCGAGCGGCGGGTCGTCTTCCTCGGCGACAAGCTCGCGAAGAACGTCTTCGGCGACGAGCCGGCCGTCGGCAAGACGGTCCAGATGTGGGGCTCCCCCTTCCTCGTCGTCGGGGTCCTCAGGCCGAAGGAGCAGGACTCGAGCTACAGCGGGCGCGACAACGACAAGGCGACGATCCCGGGGACCACCTTCCGCGCGCTGACGGGGGACAAGTACGTCGACAACTTCATCTACCAGCCGGACCCCGCCGTCGGCTCGAAGAAGGTGAACGAGAACGTCCTCGCCGCCCTCGGCAAGCGGATGAAGTTCGACCCGAAGGACAAGGAAGCGCTCATGGTCTGGGACACGACCGAGCAGTTCGCGTTCTTCGACACCTTCATGCTCGCCTTCAACCTCTTCCTCGGGATCGTCGGCTCGCTGACGCTCGTCGTCGGGGGGATCGGCGTCTCGAACATCATGAACGTCGTCGTCGACGAGCGGACGAAGGAGATCGGGATCAAGATGGCGCTCGGGGCCCGGCAGTCCTTCGTCCTCCGGCAGTTCCTCCTCGAGACGCTCGTCCTGACCGCCGCCGGCGGGGCGATCGGCCTCGCCGTCTCCCTCGCGATCTGCGCGGCCTTCCCGAAGGCGAACCTGACCCAGTACGTCGGAATCCCGGAGGTGTCGCTCCCCGTGGCCGCCGTCACGACGGCCATCCTCGGCACGGTCGGCTTCCTCGCCGGCTGGTTCCCGGCCCGGGCCGCCTCCCGCCTCGACCCCGTCGTGGCGATGAAGATGTAGGGGCGGAGCGAAGGCCGTGCGCGTCGTCCTGCACCTCTTCCTCCAGTCCTCGCGGATCTCGAGGAAGCGCGCCTTCCTGACGATCGCCTCGATCGCCTGGGGGACGGTCTCGATCCTCCTCCTCCTTTCCTTCGGGGAGGGGCTGAAGCGGCAGTTCTCGAAGAACCGGAACTCGACGGGCGGGAACATCGCCGTGATGTGGCCCTCCGAGACGACGAAGTCCTGGAAGGGGATGCCTCCGGGGCGGCCGATCCGGCTGACGCTCGACGACGTCGACTACGTCCGGGAGCGGATGCCGGAGCTCCGGAGCGTCCTGGGCGAGGTCGTCTCGTGGCGGACGAACCTCGCCTACGGCCCGAAGACGGTGAACGGGCGGGTCCTCGGGACGCAGGCCGTCTACGGCGAGACGCGGCGGCACTACGCGGTGGCCGGCGGCCGGTTCTTCAACGACGGCGACGAGGCCGAGAAGCGCCGGGTCGTCTTCCTCGGCGACGAGCTGGCGAAGGACATCTTCGGGAAGGAGGACCCCGTCGGCCGGACGCTCCTCCTCAACAACTCCCCCTTCACGGTCATCGGCGTGATGGTCCACAAGCGGCAGATGGGGGTCTACGGCGGTCCGGACGAGAACCACGCCGTGATCCCCTCGACGACGTTCAAGGCCCTCTTCGGGCGAGACCGCCTGAACGTCCTCGTCATCGAGACCTGGCAGCCCGAGGAGATGGCGGGCGCGCTGAAGCGCCTGAACGAGATCCTCGGGTCGAAGCACGGCTACGACCCGACGGACGATCGGGCGCTCGCGACCTGGAACATCGTCAAGACGAGCCAGATCAACCGGAACGTGGCGCTGGGGCTCCAGATCTTCCTCGGGATCATCGGCGTTTTGACCCTCGTGATCGGCGGCGTCGGCGTCGCCAACATCATGTTCGCCGTGGTGAAGGAGCGGACGCGGGAGATCGGCGTGAAGATGGCGCTCGGCGCGCGGACCTCCTGGATCACCGGGCCGTTCGTCCTCGAGGGGCTCGTCTACACGCTCGTCGGCGGGGCGGCCGGGATGCTGATCGCCCTCCTCCTCGTCACGCCGCTCGGCTACCTGCCGATCGAGAAGAACGCCGTTCTGGAGTTCCTGGGACGGCCCACCCTGTCGCCGGCGATCGGCTTCGTGACCGCCGCGGTCCTCGGCCTGATCGGGACCCTGGCCGGCTACTTCCCGGCACGGCGCGCCGCCGCGATCGACCCGGCGGCGACGCTCCGGTACGAATAGGAGATCCACGTGGCGAAGGACGTCACCCCGGCCCCGGCAGCGGACGGCGCCATCATCCGGATGGAGGGGATCCGGAAGGTCTACGACACCGGAACGGTGCGCGTGGAGGCCCTGAAAGGGATCGACCTCGTCGTCCGGAAGGGGGAGTTCGTGGCGATCGTCGGGCCGTCGGGCTCGGGGAAGTCGACGCTGATGAACCTCATCGGCTGCCTCGACACGCCGACCGACGGGGCCTACTTCCTCGCGGGCGAGCGGGTCGCGGGGCTGACGCGCGACCAGCTCGCCGACGTCCGGAACCGCCGCGTCGGCTTCGTCTTCCAGTCCTTCAACCTCCTGCCCCAGATCACCTCCCTCGAGAACGTCGAGATGCCGCTCCTCTTCGGCGGCGTCCCGCCGAAGAAGCGGCGCGAGCGGGCGGCCGAGATGCTGGCGAAGGTGGGCCTCGCCGACCGGATGGACCACAAGCCGACGGAGCTCTCGGGTGGGCAGATGCAGCGCGTGGCGATCGCCCGCGCGATGGCGATGAGCCCGGACATCCTCCTCGCGGACGAGCCGACCGGGAACCTCGACTCGACGTCGGGGGGCGACATCATGAGCGTCTTCGCCGACCTCTGGCGGCAGGGGAGCACGCTCCTCGTCATCACCCACGACGCCGGCCTCGCCCGTCGCGCGTCCCGGGTCGTGGAGATCCAGGACGGGCGGATCGTGGGCGGATCCGGGGTGGGCGGCCCCGCGGCCATTGAGTTCTCCGCGCCGCATCCGTAGAATGCGACGGTAGGAGACGCGCAAGATCCGAGCCGACGCCATCCCGCTCACCCTCCCCGAATCCGGGCTCGGCGCTCTCTTCGGCATTCACGACGAAAACCTCAGGCTCCTCGAGGAAGCCTTCGGCGTCGAGATCACGGCGCGCGGGAGCGAGGTCTTCGTCGCCGGCGACGCGGAACCGGCCGCCCAGGCGGCACGCCTCCTCTCCGAGTTCGGGAAGCTGATCGAGCGGGGCTTCGTCCCGAAGAAGCACGACCTCGCCGCGGGCATCCGGATCCTGAAGGAGGACCCGACCGCGTCGCTCGTCGACTTCTTCGAGAACCGCTCCCTCGGGCCCGCCCTCCGGCAGGTCGTCACCCCCCGGAACGTCCGCCAGCAGGAGTACCTCGCCGCGATCGCCGAGAACGACCTCGTCATCGCGATCGGCCCGGCCGGAACGGGGAAGACCTACCTCGCGGTCGCCATGGCGGCCGCGGCGCTCCTCGAGAAGCGGGTGAAGCGGATCGTCCTCTGCCGCCCCGCGGTCGAGGCGGGGGAGAAGCTCGGCTTCCTCCCCGGCGACCTCGCCGAGAAGGTGAACCCCTACCTCCGGCCGCTCTACGACGCCCTCTACGACATCCTCGGCTACGACAAGGTCGGCCGGATGCTGGAGCGGAACATCATCGAGGTGGCGCCGCTCGCGTTCATGCGGGGGCGGACGCTGAACGACGCCTTCGTCATCCTCGACGAGGCCCAGAACACCACCTCCGAGCAGATGAAGATGTTCCTGACGCGGATCGGCTTCGGCACGAAGGCGGTCGTGACGGGGGACGTCACGCAGGTGGACCTCCCCGCCGGGAAGGTCTCCGGCCTGAAGGAGGCCGCGCAGGTCCTTCTGGGCGTCGAGGGGATGAAGTTCATCCGGTTCGACCAGCGGGACGTGGTCCGGCACCGGATCGTCCAGGCGATCGTGAACGCCTACGAGATCTGGGAGGCGAACCGCCCCGAGCCGGAGGCGACCGGGAACGGTCACTCGAACGGCACCGGAAACGGAAACGGCCATTCGAACGGGAACGGCCATTCGAACGGGAACGGCTCGGGGAACGGGAACGGCAGGAAGGACGGAAACGGCGCCTCGCACGACTAGGCGTCCGGGCCGCTCGGGTCCGGGTGGGTTTCTTTGAGCGACAGCAGGGCAACCCGAAACACCCTCGAGGTGCAGGCGACCGTCCGGGGCGCGCCGCCGGAGCCGGACGTCCGCCGCTGGCTCTCCCGTCTCCTTCACCGCGAGGGAGCCCGGAACGCGCCGGTGTCGGTTCTCCTCTGCGGCGACGCGCGGATGCGCCGGCTCAACCGCGAGTGGAGGAACCTGGACCGGCCCACCGACGTCCTCTCCTTCTCGCCGGCGCCCGACCCGCCGCGGCCCCCGCGCCGGCTCCGTCCGGGGGAGGCCCTCGGCGAGATCGTCATCGACGTCCCCTGCGCCGCGCGGCAGGCCCGCCGCCGCGGCCACCCGGTCGCGCGCGAGGTGCAGATCCTCCTCGCCCACGGCCTCCTCCACCTCGAGGGCTTCGACCACGAGCGGGACCGCGGGGAGATGTTCCGGCGGCAGGCGCGGCTCGTCCGCGCGGCCTTCGGACCCGGACCCGACGGGGTGCCGCGGGAGGAGGAGCCATGACGGGCGGGGTGCAGCGGAGCGGAACGGTCGCCGTCGTCGGCCGCCCCAACGCGGGGAAGTCGACGCTCGTCAACGCGCTCGTCGGCCGGAAGATCGCGATCGTCTCGGACAAGCCGCAGACGACGCGGCGGCGGATCCTCGGGATCCGGAGCGCGCCCGAGGGGCAGATCGTCTTCGTCGACACCCCGGGCCTCCACAAGCCGCTCCACCGGCTGAACAAGCTGATGATGGACGAGGCGCTCGAGGCGATCCGGGAGGTCGATCTCAGGGTTCTCGTCGTCGACGCCTCCGTGCCCGAGGGGGGCGGCGACCGCTGGACGGCCGAGCTGCTCGCGAAGGGTCCCCGCCCGAACGTGGCGGTCCTGAACAAGATCGACCTCGTCGCGGTCAAGAGCACGCTCCTCCCCCGGATGGCGGGCCTCGGCGGCACCGGCGCCTTCGAGGAGATCGTCCCGGTGTCGGCGCTCACGGGCGAGGGGCTCGACGGGCTCCCGGCGATCCTGCACCGGCTCCTGCCCGAAGGGGACGAGCTCTTTCCCCTCGAGACGCTCACGACCACCGACGAGCGGACGCGCTACGCCGAGATCATCCGCGAGAAGTTCCTGGAGAGGACGCGCGAGGAGATCCCGTACGGCCTCGGCGTCGTCCTCGACGACGTGGGGCGCGACGAGTCGAAGAACATGACCGTCGTCATGGCCACGGTCGTCGTCGACAAGGAAGGCCACCGCCGGATCGTCCTCGGGGCGGGGGGGCGGCTCCTCCGCGACGCGGGAACGGCGGCCCGGCTCGAGCTGGAGCAGACCTTCGGCGGTCGGTTCTTCCTCGACCTGACGGTCGCCGCGCGCCCCGGCTGGCGGGAGGACGCCCGGTTCGTCGCGGCCCTGACGAGCTGACGGGGCGGGTATTGACGGGACCGTGCCGGCGGACTAATTTGGCGGAGCCCTTCCGAGGGGCGTATGCAATTGGTAGAAATCCCGAACTCCCGACCGGAACGTCGGCGGTCCCCCCGCGTCCTCGCCGACGCCGAGAGCCGCGGCCACCTGAAGACCACGATCCCCGTCACCATCCTCAACCTCTCCCTCAACGGCCTCCTCTTCGAGCTGAAGGCGCCCCTGCGGCCGGGCGTGGTCTACGACCTGCAGGCGCACTTCCCGGGGGTCTCCGTGGCCGCGATGGTCCGGATCACGCGCTGCCGCGCCGGCGGCTACGCGCCGGACGGCCGCGGCGGCCGGTGCCTCCTCTTCCACGCGGGCGCGGAGTTCTCCGAGCTCTCGGACCCGCAGCGGGCCAACGTCCTCCTCGTCGTGGAGCGGGGGCTCGGCTCCGGCCCGGGCTCGCCGGCGATCCTCCGGCGGGGCTGACGGCCCTCAGGCCGGCGGCCGGCCGTCCTCGGCGAGAAGCCGCCTCAGGGCCTCCCAGCGCCGGCTCAGCCCTTCCGTGAGGTCCCGGAGGGAGTCCTCCCGGTTCCGGCTCTCTTCGAGCTGGCGGCGGAGGGACGCGAGCTCCTCCTCGAGGGTGGCGATCCGGCCGCCGAGCCGCGCCTCGACCTCCTCGCGCCGGGCCGCTTCCTCGGAGATGGACCGGGGCGCCCGCGTCAGCGAGTCCTCGAGGCGGACCGACTCGGCCTCGTCGGGCCCCCCGCGGACGCCCAGCGTCCGCTCCTCGACGGGCTCCGGGG
>DAOMFB010000136.1:0-7541 GCA_035429585.1 Thermoanaerobaculia bacterium | reverse complement strand
TCCCGTCGATCGTCCCTCGCCTCCTCGTTCCCCGCTCGAGGTCGAGCACCTCGACCTGCTCGCCGGGGTAGTTTCGTGAGTAGAGAAGCTGCCGGCCGTCGGGCGAGAGATTGAGGCTCAGATAGCTCTGCTTGGGCAGGTCGATCGGAGTCTCCTTTCCCTTCCCATCGACCCAGACGAGAGACCTCAGGCGCTCGGGATGGACGGATCCGGGAGCGAAAAGGAGCCTTCCGTCCGTCGAGACGGCGACTTGGGCCGCGCCCGTGTTGGCGGTACGCAGTCCTGCCTTGACGGAGTGCGCCACCCCGCCGAGGATCGGTACCGCGGGGCCGATCAGAGAGAGGCTGGCGCTCGAGAAGCGCTCGGCGAAGAGCACCCCGTCTTTCGCGAAGAGAAGGACTCCCGGGAAGGACCAACGTCCGTCCGAGCCCCCCTCCACGAGAAGAGTCCGGGCCTCGGACCCGAGTCGCTGAGCGTAAATCCGTGCCCGGTTCCACGTCGTCCCCTGTCGCGCGTATCGAATCGCTGTGTAGGTGAAAGTCCGGCCGTCGGGCAGCGCATGCGGGAGCACGTGACTCACGTCCCCGTCTCTTTCGTCGAGCCGGGTGACGGGCTCCGGGTTTCCGCCCGATGCCGGGACGCGCTGAAGCGGCTCGTCTCGAAAAGTCCCGAAGATGAGCGACCCGTCGCCCATCCACGTCATGCCGCCTGCCGCGCGGCACTCGCAGATCGTGATCGGGCTCCCCCCTTCGGCGGCGATCTTCTTGATGTAGGTCTTGCCCTCGCTCGCGGCCATGAATGCGATCCACCGGCCGTCGGGGGAATATGTCGGGCGGGTCCACGACTCCGTACCGGGCAGGAGTTTCGCCTCGAAAGCGTCGATCGGGCGCAGGAAGAGCCGATTGGGCTCGGCCTCTGTGTACGGCTTCTTCCACCGGAATGCGGAGAAGACGATCTGGCGCCCGTCGGGTGAGATGTCGAAGGCACTTCCGTTCGTCTGGAGCTGGTAGCCCTCCGGCAACTCGATGTCGAGCCGTTCGACCCGGATAGCCTGCTTTCGGCCGAGCGCGATGCCCAGTGCGACGGCGGCCGCGGCGGCCGCCAGCGCCCAGGGAGCCGCGCGGACGAGGGCCCGGCCCCGGCTCGGCGGAGCCGCGGCCCTCTCGCGGCTCAACGTCTCGGGGAGGTGCGTCCGGCAGGCGGCGAGGTCGCGTGCGAGGTCGCGGGTGGAGTCGTAGCGGTCGGCGGCGTCCTTCGAGAGGCAACTCTCGACGATCCACCACACGGGGGCGGGGACCTTCGGGGCGGCCGTCTCGAGCGGCTCGGGCTCGTCGCGGAGGATCGCGGCGATCACGTCGGAAGCCGAGTCGCCGTCGAACGGACGCCGGCCGGAGAGCATCTCGTAGAGGACCGCGCCGAGGGAGAACTGGTCGGTGCGGTGGTCGACGCTCCCTCCGCGCGCCTGTTCGGGGGACATGTAGGCGACCGTCCCCGCCACGCTCCCCGGGGTCGAGAGGTCCGAAACGGTCGGGGAGCGGGCGTCGCCGGGGCCGCGGGACGAGGTCTGCCTCGCGAGGCCGAAGTCGAGAAGCCTGGTGTGGCCGTCGGCGGTGAGGAAGACGTTCTCGGGCTTGACGTCGCGGTGGACGATGCCGTTCTCATGTGCGGCGGCGAGGCCCTCGGCAACATGGATCGCGACGTCGAGAGCCTGCTTGACGGGGAGAGGCCCTTCGGTGAGGGCGGTGCGAAGGGTGCGTCCGTGGAGCAGCTCCTGGACGAGGAGGTACCGGCCGGAGGTCTCCTCGAAGGAGTAGACGCCGGCGATGTTGGGATGGTTGACGGCGGCGAGCGCCTTCGCCTCTCGCTCGAAACGGGTCCTTCGTTCCCTGTCCTCGAGGAACTCCTCGGGAAGGACCTTGATGGCGACGTCCCGGTCGAGGCGCGTGTCCCGTGCCCGCCAGACCTCGCCCATGCCGCCCGCGCCGAGGGGGGCGAGGACCTCGTAAGGTCCGAGTCGCATCCCCGCGGAGAGGCCCATGAGGTCTGCCTCCCCGGGCCGGAGAAAGGGGCGGGACGTGTCCCCCGGCGCGTCGCCGCTCTATCCGGCGGCCCGTCGTCGTGTTACTGCGGAGATTCTATGCCGGGCTCGGGAAGGGCTCTCAGCGACCTCGCGCCCGGTTCAGAAGAGAGTCGATCTCCCCCTGCCGGCCCGCGACCCCCATGGCGCCCCCTTCGCCCCGCGCGGCCCCGGCCAGCTCGGAGAGCGAGGTCCGCATCAGGCCGAGCGCCTGCAGCGCGGTGCCCGACGAGAGGCAGGCCGACTCGGCCGACGAGATGGCGGTCCGGGTCTCGGCCTCCAGACGGGCCCATTCGCCCTGGTCCACGGGCGGCCGGCCGGCGACGGCCGCCGCGGCCGAGAGGCTGGCGTTCGCGCGGTCGGCGTAGAGGTAGCAGTCCGTCTGCGCCACCTCGGTCTCGCCCTTCGACCCGTAGCCGGGCGGCGGCGGCGCCTTCTTCTGGTTGAAGTAGTACCAGACCCCGAAGAGGATCACGATGCCGACGAGGAGGCGTCCCCACATGCCGCCATCCTCCTCCCGCGGGCGGCGGTCTGGCAAGCGGCGCGGTTTTCGGGAACCTGCGGGCCCCCGTCCGCGTATCTCCCTCTGAACGAAGGGGAGGCTGCCGTGCAAAAACCGACGAAGACGTCCCGGATCGGCCCGCTCCTCCTGGCGCTCCTCGGCGCCATGCTCCTCATCCTTCCGTTCTTCGCGGCCGCCGCGCCGGTCACGAAGGAGTTCCGGAAGGAGGTCGCTCCGAAGCCGGGCGCCATCCTCGTCCTCGAGAACCTCGCCGGAAAGGTCACGGTGGAGGGAAAGAAGGACGGTCCCGTCGAGATCCTCGCCACGATCCACGCCGAGAGCGGCGAGCTGCTCGAACAGCTTCCGATCGAGGTCACGGAGAGCGGCGGCCGGATCGAGGTGACCGCGAAGTACCCGGTGGACCGGCACGACGTCTACCGCTACGCCGGGGAGGGAAGCGGCGGGAGCGGCTGGGGCTCCACCTCGACGACGTACCTCGGCCGGAACGTGAAGGTGGTCTCGGGGGGCTCGTCCCGCGGCGTCGAGCTCTGGGCCGACTTCGTCCTCCGCCTCCCGCCGCAGGTCGGCGCGACCCTTCAGAACCAGGTCGGGGTCATCGCGGCGACGAACGTGGACGGCCCGCTGACGGCGCGCTCGGGATCCGGGAACGTCCGGATCGACGGCGGCAAGGGCCAGACGACGGCGCGCTCGGGGAGCGGCGACGTCTCGGTCCGGGGACGGTCGGGGCCCGTCGAGGCGCGGACCGGCTCCGGCGACGTCGCCCTCGCGTCGATCGGCGGGGACGTGAAGGTCCAGACCGGGTCCGGCAACGCCGTCCTCGAGGACGTGACGGGCAGCCTCGAAGCCCACACGGGCTCGGGGAACCTGACGCTCCGGAAGGCCACCGGGAGCCGGATGACGGCCCGGACCGGCTCGGGCGAGATCTCGCTGCGGTCGGTCTCGGGGAGCCTCGAGGCGCACACGGGCTCGGGCGGAATCCGGGGCGAGGAGATGGTGGTGGCGGGGTCCCTCGACCTCGACACGGGGAGCGGCGACGTCGACCTCTCGGGGGACTTCGCGGGGCTCGCCGAGGCGCGCGTCGGGACGGGGAGCGGGGACGTCTCCCTGCGGATGGCGAAGGTCCCGGGGATGAAGCTCGACCTCTCGTCGTCGTCCGGCGAGATCCGGCTCGACCTTCCCGGGACGAAGCTCAAGGCCGGGAAGAAGTTCGAGATGACGACGGGGGACGGCGCCGCCCGGGTGAAGGTCCGGACGGGGAGCGGGGACATCCGCATCGCCGGAATGTGACGTCCGGGCCCCCGGGCGGTCGTAGACTTCCCCCGGGATGCCCGACGCCTCGCGCTTCTTCACCGAAGAGCTGGTCTTCGTCGACAGCGAGGACCGGCTGTCGCTCCACGGGGCCCTCTTCCGGCCGGCGTCGCCGACGGCGAACGTCCCGATCCTCTGGATCCACGGGCTCTTCGCGTCCTTCTACGACAACGCGTACGTGGCGCTCGGGCGCGAGCTGGCGGGCCGGGGCTACGTCTTCCTGTCGGCCAACACGCGGGGAAACGGCTTCGGCGCGGCCCTCCGGAACCCGAACGGCCCCCCCGTCACGGGGGGCAGCGGCTGGGAGCGGCTGGAGGAGTCGCCGCGGGACGTGGCGGCCTGGGTCGACTTCCTCGCGGCGTCCGGATACCGGCGGGTGGTCGTGGCGGGCCACGGGCTCGGCGCCCGGAAGGCGGCCTTCTACGTCTCGGAGCGGCAGGACGCCCGGGTCGTCGGCCTCGTGGCCGCGTCCCCCATCGTCCTGAAGTACCCGGGCGGGGCGCCGACCGACGAGGAGCGGAACCTCCTGGCGACGGCGCGGCAGATGGTGGCCGCCGGGCGGGGACGCGACCTGATGCCGTGGCCCCCGGAGGGGTGCAGCATGAGCGCCGCCACGTACCTCGACCACGAGGACCCGGACGCCCCGTTCTCGAACGTCTTCAGCGTGACCGGCCACTCCCGGTCCGTGCCGCTGACCGACGCGCTGAAGATCCCGATCCTCGCCTTCTTCGGCTCGCTGGAGCGGAGCTCCGACGGGCGGGACCGCGGGGGCGAGCTCGGGCTCTTCCGGCACGGCGCACGCTCCTCGCCGCACGTCTCCATCACGCTGATTCGCGGGGCCGACCACTGGTACACGGGGCGCGTCAGCGCCGTGGCCGACGTCCTCGCGAAGTTCGTGATGGGCCTTCCGGCGGCGTGACGCGCTCCGGCCTTCGATAGACTCCGGGAACATGACCACCCCGTGGGACTACCTCGTCGTCGGCTCGGGATTCGGCGGCAGCGTGAGCGCCCTCCGGCTCGTGGAGAAGGGCTACCGCGTCCTCGTCCTCGAGAAAGGGAAGCGCTTCACGCCGGACGAGTATCCGAAGACCAACTGGAATCTGAAGAAGTTCTTCTGGGCGCCGTCTCTCGGCTGCCGGGGCCTCTTCAAGATGACGTTTCTCCCGCACGTCACGGCCCTCACGGGCGTGGGCGTCGGCGGGGGCTCGCTCGTCTACGCCAACACGCTCCCGATTCCCCGCGACGACTTCTTCGAGTCGCCGTCGTGGGGGCGCCTCGCCGACTGGAAGCGGGAGCTGGCGCCGCACTACGACGTGGCCCGCCGGATGCTCGGCACGGCGCGGAACCCGCTGCTGACGAGGCCGGACGAGGTGCTGCGCGACGTGGCGGGGGAGATCGGGCGGTCGTGGCACCCGACGGACGTCGCCGTCTGGTTCGGCACGCCGAAGGAGACGGTCCCCGACCCCTTCTTCGGCGGCGAGGGGCCCGAGCGGACGGGCTGCGAGTCGTGCGGCGGCTGCATGATCGGCTGCCGGCACGGCGCGAAGAACACGCTCGACAAGAACTACCTCTGGCTGGCGGAGAAGCGCGGCCTCGCCGTCGAGTCCGACACCGAGGTGACGTGGGTGAAGCCCCTGGCCGGAGGCGGCTACGAGGTCTCCGCGCGCCACGGACGGTCGATCTTCCCGGCGTTCCGGACGGCGAAGACCTACACGGCGCGGAACGTCGTCTTCGCGGGAGGCGTCCTCGGGTCGGTCGAGCTGCTCCTCAAGCTGAAGGAGAGCCCCGACGGCCTCCCGAGCCTTTCCGACTGCCTCGGCGACTTCGTCCGGACGAACTCCGAGGTCCTGATGGGGGTCGTGAGCGACCGGAACGAGGACCTCTCGGCCGGGATCGCCATCGGGTCGATCATCGACACGGACGAACACTCGCACCTCGAACCGGTCCGGTACCCCGCCGGCTCCGGCGTCTTCCGGCTGCTCGCCATGCCGCACGCGCCGGGGGACACGATCCTCGAGCGGTTCGGGGCGTCGCTGGGAGTGCTCCTCCGCGAGCCGCTCCGGACGCTGAAGGCGTGGCTCACCCCCGACTGGGGGAAGCACACGATGATCCTCCTCTACATGCGGACGGTGGAGGGCACGATCCGGATGAAGCTCGGACGCGGCCTCCGGACGGGCTTCCGCCGGGGCGCGACGACGGCCCACGGGAGCGGCCCGCAGGCAAAGGCCTCGATCCCCGAGGCGACGGAGCTGGCGAAGAAGGTCGAGCAGCGGCTCGGCGGCTTCACGCAGAGCCTCCTGACCGAGACGCTTCTCGGGATCCCGACGACCGCCCACATCCTCGGCGGCTGCTGCATGGGCGACTCGAAGGCGAACGGCGTCATCGACCACCGCCACCGCGTCTTCGGCTACGACGGGCTCTACGTCATCGACGGCTCGGCGATGTCGGCGAACCCCGGGGTCAATCCCTCGCTCACGATCACGGCGCTCGCCGAGCGGGCCATGACCTTCATCCCGCCGAAGGAAGGCGCCGCCCTTCCGAAGCCGGCTCCGCTCCCTCCGTCGCTCCTTCCGGCGGCCTGACCCGTGCCGGAGCGCCGGTCGAAGGTCCCGGGGTGACGCCGGCGTGAAGGTCCTGCGCTGGCTCCTCGTCTTCGTCCCGCTGGCCCTCGCCGCCGAGTGGCTGCTCCACTCGCCATCCCTCGCCTTCGCCTTCTCCTGCCTCGGGCTCCTGCCGCTCGCCGGCCTCCTCGGCGAGGCGACGGAAGAGCTGTCGCACCACACGGGGGAGCGGGTCGGCGGCCTCCTGAACGCCACGCTCGGGAACGCCGCCGAGCTGATCATCACGGTCGTCGCGCTCCGGGCCGGCAAGGTCGAGCTGGTGAAGGCCTCGATCATCGGGTCGATCCTGGGAAACCTCCTCCTCATCCTGGGGTTCTCGCTCCTCGTCGGCGGGCTCCGGAACGGCCTCCAGAAGTTCGACTTCCGCGCGGCGGGAACGGCCTCGACGATGATGTTCCTCTCCGTCATCGGGATGCTCATCCCGACGCTCTTCGAGGTCGTCCACAAGACCTCGCGCTCGCTGCCGCTCTTCTCCGAGTCGCCCGACCCGCTCCTCGACCGTCTCTCGCTCGGGGTCGCCGCGGTCCTGATCCTCGTCTACGTCCTCTCCCTCGTCTTCTCGTTCACGACGCCCTCCCGCGGCATCGCGCCCGAGGTCGGCGTGACGCACGAGGGACCGTCGGACCCCGCGCGCCGGGGCGTCGGCGCCTCGGTCGCGATCCTCGGCGCGGCGACGATCGCCACGGTGGTCCTGTCGGAGATCCTCGTCGGGGCCGTCGCGCCCGTGGTGCGCCGGACCGGCCTCTCGGAGGTGTTCCTGGGCGTCGTCCTGATCCCCCTGATCGGGAACGTGGCCGAGCACCTCGTCGCCGTCTCGGCCGCCTGGAAGAACCGGATGGAGCTGTCGCTCGCGATCTCCCTCGGCTCCAGCCAGCAGATCGCCCTCTTCGTGGCGCCGCTCCTCGTCTTCGTGTCCCTCTTCTTCGGGCAGGAGATGACCCTCTTCTTCAACCCGTTCGAGGTGGCCGTCCTCGCCCTGTCCGTCCTGATCGCCGGGGAGGTGTCGGCCGCC
>DAOMFB010000135.1:0-7547 GCA_035429585.1 Thermoanaerobaculia bacterium | reverse complement strand
GCCGGCGGAGATGACGGGGAGTGACCTGCGGGTCGAGCCGGGACGCCGGGCCTGACGAAGCGCCCACTTCCGTTCCGCGCCCTCGATCGATTAATTGAGACTGAGTTGCAACTAGCCGGACGCCGGCGATAGGATCTCCCGCCGGGGGGTATCGCCATGGCCAAGCCGACGATGGAAGAGCTCCGCGGCTCCGTCCGCGGACAGGTCATCGCCCGCGGCGACGCCGAGTACGACGCCGCGCGCAAGGTCTACAACGGGATGATCGACAGACACCCGGCCTTCATCGTCCGCCCGGTGGACGCCGCCGACGTCATGGCGGCCGTCGCCTATTCGGGGCAGAACGGCCGGATCCTGTCGGTCCGGGGCGGCGCGCACAGCGTCCCCGGGTTCGGCACGAACGACGGCGGCGTCGTGATCGACCTCTCCCGGATGAAGGGGATCCGGGTCGACCCGTCGGCGCGCACGGTGCGAGCCGAGGGGGGCTGCACCTGGGGCGACGTCTTCCACGCCACCTACCCGTTCGGCATGACGGCGGCCGGCGGCATCATCTCGACGACCGGCATCGGCGGCCTGACGCTCGGCGGCGGCATCGGCTACCTGTCGCGCGCCCACGGGCTCTCGATCGACAACCTCGTCTCGGCCGACGTCGTGACGGCCGACGGGCGCTTCCTGACGGCGAGCGAGACGCAGAACCCCGACCTCTTCTGGGCCCTCCGGGGCGGCGGCGGGAACTTCGGTGTCGTCACCTCGTTCGAGTACCGGCTCCACACCGTCAAGGACGTCTTCGTCGGGCTGTTCTTCTTCGAGCTCAAGGCCGCCCGCCAGGTCCTCGAGTTCTACCGCGACTACATCGCGACGGCGCCGGAGGAGATGGGGGCGTTCTTCGCGTGGCAGATCGCCCCGCCCCTCCCGTTCATCCCCGAGAACCGGCAAGGCGAGCCGTTCTGCCTGATCGTCGCCTGCTGGACCGGTCCCCTCGAGAAGGGGGAAGCGGCGATGGCGCCGATCCGCAAGGCGGGTCCGATCGCCGCCGCGACGACGCATCCCATGCCGTTCCCCGCCCTCAACAGCGCCTTCGACGTCCTCCTGCCGGCCGGCCTCCAGCACTACTGGAAGACCGCCTTCGCGCCCGAGATCACGGACGGGGCGATCCGGGCGCACCTCGCGCACGGACCGAAGGTCCCCGTCGTGAACTCCACGGTCCACATCTACCCGATCAACGGGGCGGTGAACCGCGTCCGCGCCGACGCCACAGCCTTCGCGTACCGCGACGCCCGCTTCGCGACGGTCATCGCCGGCATGTGGCCCGACCCGAAGGACAACGAGAAGAACATCCGCTGGGTCAAGAACTACTACGCGGACATCGCCCCCCACTCGTCTCCCGGCGGCTACGTCAACTTCATGGCGGAGGACGACCAGGGGCGCGTGAAGGAGAGCTACAAGGGGAACTACGACCGCCTCGCGTCGATCAAGCGGAAGTACGACCCGGAGAACCTCTTCCACCTCAACCAGAACATCAGGCCGGCCTGACCGGCAGCGTCCGTGCCCCCGGGGGGTGAGCGCGACACCGCGCGGTCGCGATGAATCGGCCGTGCGAGAATCCGCGCGTGATTCCGGGACTGAAACAGGAGCTGACGCAGGCGATCGGGGCGGCCTGCCGGACGCTCTTCGACCTCGAGCCGCCCCGCGTCGTCCTCGAGACGCCCCCGAAGGTGGAGCTGGGGGACGTGGCCTCCCCCGTCGCCTTCGACCTCGCCAAGCGGCTGAAGAAGCCGCCGCGGAAGATCGCCGAGGAGCTGGCCGCCGCCCTCGTCCTCCCCCCCGCCGTCGAGCGCGCGAAGGTGGAGGGGGGCGGCTACCTGAACTTCTTCCTGCGCCGCGCCGAGACGTTGTCTCGAATGCTCCGGCCCGCGCCCCACCCCGAGCCCTCCGGACACAAGGTCATCGTCGAGCACACGAACATCAACCCGAACAAGGCGGCCCACATCGGGCACCTCCGGAACGCCGTCCTCGGGGACACGCTCGTCCGGAACTTCCGCCGCCTCGGCCGCCAGGTGGAGATACAGAACTACCTCGACGACACGGGCGTGCAGGTCGCCGACGTCGTCGTCGGGCTGACGCACGCGGGCGAGCTGCTCGAGCCCGGGCGCGCGAAGGGGCTGGCGGCGCGGATCCGCGAGATCCTGGACGCCTTCCCGAACGACGCGCCGGGCGTCGCGCCGCGCGAGCTCGGGGACCTGGCCTGGGAGCTCTACGCCCTCGTCGGGAAGAGCTACGCCGCGGACCCCACGCTCGACGAGAAGCGGCGGGAGACGCTCCACGCCGTGGAGACCGCGGCGCTCGGCGCGCCGCAGGGCCCCGAGGAGGCCGCCGTGGCGGCGCTGGCGGCGCGGCTCGCCGAGGCGGTGGTCCGCTGCCACCTCCTGACGATGGGGCGGATCGGCGTGGCCTACGACCTCCTCCCGCGCGAGAGCGACATCCTCGGCCGGCGCTTCTGGGCCACCGCCTTCGACCTCTTGAAGACGGTGGGCGCGGCCGTGCTGGAGACGGAGGGAAAGAACGCCGGCTGCTGGGTGATGCGTCTCGAGGGGGCGGCCGAGTTCGAGGGGATGGAGGACGCGGACAAGGTCCTCGTCCGCTCGAACGGGACGGTCACCTACACGGGAAAGGACGTCGCCTACCAGCTCTGGAAGCTGGGGCTCCTCCCGGCCGACTTCGAGTACGAGCCGGTCCCCTACGTCGATCCCTTCGGACACCCGGAGTTCCACGCCTCGGACGGCCTCTCGCCCCTCTACCGGACGCGGCACGATGCGGAAGGCGCCGACGCCTCGGCGCGCGGGCGCTTCGGCCACGGCGAGACGGTCATCAACGTCATCGACGTGAGGCAGTCGTACCTGCAGAAGGTCGTGAAGGAGGCGGTCCGGCGGGCCGGCTTCGCCGACGCCGCGGAGCGGTCCGTCCACTTCGCCTACGAGATGGTCGCCCTGACGCCCGCCTCGGCCGAGGCGATGGGGGTGGAGCTGTCGGACGAGGACCGCGCCCGCGCGTACGTGGAGATGTCGGGGCGGAAGGGGCTGGGGGTGAAGGCCGACGACCTCCTCGACCAGCTGGCCGAGAAGGCGAGCGAGCAGATCGCCGCCAGGAGCCCCGGCGAGCGGCCCGACCTCGCGCGGATCGAGGCGATCGCCGTCGGCGCCCTCCGCGTCTACATGACCCGCTTCTCGCGCAACAAGGTCATCGCCTTCGACTTCGACGAGGCGCTGGCCTTCGAGGGGGACACGGGGCCGTACCTCCAGTACGCGGCGGTCCGCGCCGCGGGCATCTTCCGGAAGCTCGAGGAGCAGGGGCTGCCCGGGCGGGTCGAAGGCGACGAGGTCGCGGCGGTCGCCGCCCTCGACGCGGCCCACCTCGACGACGGGCTCTGGGACGTCGTCAGGACCTGCGGGCGGACGCTCGAGACGTTCGAGAAGGTGGCCGACACGCTGGAGGTGTCGCTGCTCGTCCGCCACGCGCTCGCCGTGGCGGCGTCGTTCCACCACCTGTACCACACGCACCCGATCCTACAGGCCCCCGACGAGGCGAGCCGGCGGGCGCGCCGGGCCGCCCTCCAGCTTCTCTCGCTGACGCTGGCGGACGTCCTCGACGTCCTCGGGGTGCCGATCCCCGAGCGGATGTAGGAGGCGGACGCCGGTGCCCGCCGTCCCGCCCGCCACGATCCGGTCGCACGGGGCTGAAGGGATCCCCGAAGCCGCGCGGCTGGTGGAGAAGGTCTTCCACGAGGAGTTCGACCTCCCGGTCGGGGAGCTGCTCGCCCGGGAGGCCGAGGCGGCGCGCTGGGACTTCGACGAGGGCCGCGACCTCCTCCTGACGGCGGAGACCGGCGGGCGGCTCGTGGGGACGCTCCTCGTGTTCCACGACGCGCCGGCGCCCGCGCCGACGGCCCTCTTCAGCTGGCTCGCCGTAGACGCCGCATTCCGCGGCCGGGGGATCGGGCGGGACCTCTTCGCGAAGGGGCTCGAGACCTGCCGGCAGCGAGGGCTCGTCCGCCTCAGGGCCCGTTCCTTCTCCCTGAGCGCCGCGGCGCCGCACCTCTACTGGCTGCACGGCTTCCGCGTCGTGGAGCTGCTCCCCGTCGTCGTCGCGGGACGGCCGCGCGAGACCCTCCTCTTCGAGAAGCTGCTCGACGCTCCAGCCGAGGGCTGAAAACGGGAAGCCCCGGCCAAGCCGGGGCCGACGACCCGTGAAATCAGCGGCCGGGGGGCCCGTCGGCCCCCCGGACCCCCTTACTTGCCCTGGACGACGAACGCGATGACGAGCGCGTAGATGACGAGCGACTCGATCAGGACGAGCGCCAGGAACGCCATGCCGCGGATCTGACCGGTGGCGCCGGGGTTCCGGGCAATGCCGTCGCAGGCGGCCGCGGCGGCGCGGCCCTGGGCGAGGGCGCCGAAGGCGGCGGCGAGGCCGATGGCGAAGGCGGCCGACACGTGGCCCCAGGTGGCCCCGGCGGAACCGGCGGCCTTGGCGGCCTCCTCGGCGAGGGCGACGCCGGGGACGAGGAGGGCGACGGCCACGAGCGCCGCCGTGTATCCGAGCTTCTTGATCATGTCTCAGGCTCCTTTCGAGATGGGAATTCGGTTCAGTGCGACTCGTGGGCGGTGGCGCCCCCGATGTAGACGGAGCAGAGGAGGGCGAAGACGTAGGCCTGCAGGAACGCGGCGAGGAGGCCGAGCGCCTGGATGGGCCAGGGGACCACGATCGGGACGAGCCCCGAGAAGATCGAGTTGGCCATGTGCTCGCCGAAGATGTTCCCGAAGAGACGCATCGCCAGGGAGAGGGCGCGGGCGAAGTTCCCGATCATCTCGATGACGAAGAGGAGCGGCGCGAGAGCGAGCATCGGCCCGAGGAAGTTCTTCAGGTAGCCGAAGAAGCCGTGCTCCTTGATCCCGGCGGCGTTGAAGAAGAGGAAGCACGAGATCGACAGGGCGAACGTCGTGTTCAGGTTCGACGTCGGCGGCTGGAGGAAGAAGAACCAGCCGAACGAGTTGGCGATGAAGATGAAGAAGAAGAATCCTCCCACGATGGGGAGGTACTTCTCCCCGTGGTGCGGGACGTTCTCCTTCACGACGCCGCGGAGGAAGTCGACGAAGACCTCGAGGGCGTTCTGGCCCTTGCCGGGCGCCCCCTTCTGGTAGGCCCGGGCCATGAGCGGGAAGAGGACGGCGCAGATCGCGAAGACGAGGAAGGCCATGCAGACGTGGTCCGGGAGCCAGGCGATCGCGACCCCCTCTTCCACGGGAGCGCCGCCGGCGACGTGGAAGCCGCCGATCGTCACGCCGTCGCGCCACCAGGCCGGGGCGTTCGACGGGGGGCCCAGGAGCCACGTCAGGAGCGCGTTGATCGGGCCGTAGAGGATGGAGTGCTCGTGGGTCATCGTTCCTTCCGTCCCGTCAGTCCCGGCCGCGCCCCGGCCCGGTCCGTTCTACCGCCCCGCCAGCCCCTGCCAGGCGGCGGCGGCCACGACGACCGAGGTGCCGAGGAGAAGCCACGGGATCTCCTCCGGGAAGGCCCTCACCGCCCCGTAGAGGACGAGGCCGGCGAAGCCGTACCGGAGCAGTCCCGTCGCAGCGATCTTCCAATTGAACCCGTCGCCCGCCGACATGTCGGACGCCCCGAAGCGACGCACGACACCCGTCAGCCAAAGCGCGCCGACGATAGCCACGAAGGCCCCCAGAGTCAAGGCGATAGCGGCCCGGAAACGTCCCGTCGCCCCGAGGCCGAGAGCCAGGAGGAGGCCCACGGCAGAGGCCCTCCGAACGAAGGGGCGGCGCTCCGGGAGGGGCCCGTCCGGGGAGGTCACGGCGGGGCGCCTCCCCCCGGCTTCGGCCCCCCCTTGTCCTCCTCCCGGCCCCGGGAGGAGAGCTCCACCATCTCCCGGTAGAGCTGTAGGACCCCTCCGGCGAAGCCCAAGAGGCCGAGGACCGCGGTGGCGACCGGAAACGAGCCGAGAGCCCGGTCGGCCAGCCAGCCGAGGCCGGCGCCGGCGGCGATGGAGGCCGGCAGGACCCAGCCGAAGCTCAGGACGTCGGCGAGGAGGCGCGCGTACTGGCGGTCCGCCACGGGCGGCCGGACGTTACTTCAGGAGGCAGGACTGCGCGAAGCGGACGAACGGCTGGGGAAGGACCCCCATGGCCAGCGTCCCGGCCACACAGACGGCGATCGCCGCGCTGACCGCCGGCTCCTCGCGCCACCGGAGCTCCCCCTCCCCGTCCACGAGGTACATCGCCCGGGCGATCCGGAAGTAGTAGAAGAGCGAGACGGCCGACATCAGGACGGCGAGCAGCGTCAGCCAGAACCAGCCGGCGGTCATCGCGGCGGAGAAGAGGTAGTACTTGCCGACGAAGCCGGCGGTCGGCGGGATGCCCGCGAGCGACAGGAGGAAGAGGGTCATCGCCGCGGCGGCCCACGGGTTCTTCTTCGAGAGGCCGTTGAAGTCGTCCACGCTCTCCGTCGCGTACCCCTTCGCCTCGAGGAGGATCACCAGGCCGAAGGCCCCGAGGTTCATCAGCGTGTAAGCGAAGAGGTAGACCAGGATCGCCCAGAGACCGAAGTCGGAGCCGTAGGCGAGGAGGCCGAGGAGCGCGTAGCCGGCGTGGCTGATCGAGGAGTAGCCGAGCAGCCGCTTCACGTTCTCCTGCATCAGCGCCCCGACGTTCCCGACGACCATCGTCAGGGCCGCCGACGCGGCGATGACGGCGCTCCAGTCGCCCGAGCCGGGGCCGAAGCCGCTGAAGAAGATCCGGGCGAAGATGGCGTACGCCGCCACCTTGGGGGCGACCGAGAAGAAGGCCGTGACGGGGGTCGGGGCCCCTTCGTACACGTCGGGCGCCCAGACGTGGAACGGCGCCGAGGCGATCTTGAAGAGGAGGCCGCAGGCCACGAGGATGACGCCGACCACGAGGAGGGTCGGCCGCGGGGCGGACAGGAAGGCCGCCGAGACCCCCGCGAGGGAGAGGGTCCCGGTCGCCCCGTAGACGAGCGACAGGCCGTAGAGGAGGACGCCCGAGGAGAAGGCGCCGAGGACGAAGTACTTCGCGGCCGCCTCGAGCGACTTCGACTCCTTCTTGAAGTACCCGGCGAGGACGTACTGCGCGAGCGCCATCGTCTCGAGCGCGATGTAGATCGAGACGAGGTGGATCCCCGAGGCCATGAAGAGCATGCCGACGGCCGAGAAGAGGATCAGGCCGTAGTACTCGCCGCCCGGGTACGGCGAGCTGCCGATGAACTTCAGGGAGAAGAGGATGGTCACGGCGCAGGCGACCAGGATCAGGAGCTTGAAGAAGAGGCTGAAGCGGTCGAGCGTCAGCATCCCGGCGCAGGCCGTCCGCGGGAGCGGGCCGGCGAGCTCGGCCGAGACGAAGAGCAGCGCGATCGTCACCGCGATCGTCCCGAGGGCGAGCCGGGCGATGAGCCCTTCCTTCGCCCGCGACGTCGAGGCGGCCCAGACGAGGAGGACCAGCGACGCCTGCGTCAGGAAGAGCTCCGGA
>DAOMFB010000134.1:0-7585 GCA_035429585.1 Thermoanaerobaculia bacterium | reverse complement strand
AGACGCCCACGCAGCGCGCGGTCAGGTCCTTGGGGACGCGGCCGAGCTCGCCGGCCACGGCGTCCGCGACACCGAGCCCGAGCCGGGAGAGCGCGCGGCGCCCCGGCGCCGAGAGCGGCGCCGCCATGGCCCGGGGCACGAGGATCGGCGGGACGATCCCGGCCCAGGCGAAGAGCGGATGGCTCTGCGCCCAGTAGGCGATCTCGGCCGGCCCGAGGATCGTCGCGGCGACGGGATAGAGAACCGAGGCGGCCAGCGGCCGCGTCAGGGCCGAGAAGGACGGCCGGAGGGCGCCGCTCTCGAAACGCGCGACCACCTCCTCCGGGTCGAGGCCCCGCTCGTCCGCCGCCCCCTTGAGGTGGAGCTTCCCCCCCTCCTCCCGGAGGACGAAGCGCTCGCCGCCGGCGATCGCGAAGAGCGGCAGGACGTGGGGGTCGTTCGTCACCTGCAGCGGATGGCCCGCCGCCTCGAGCGCGGCGTTCCGCTCGGCCAGGAGCCGGCGGACCGTTCCGCGCTCCCGCACGAGCCGCGCGGCGAGCGGCACGAGGTCGGGCTTGTCGGCGGGACGGGCGGCGTCGGCGAATCTCAGGGCCGGCTCCCCGGCGAGCCACCCGAGCGTCGCGACGAAGGCCTCCCGGTAGGTCCGTCCCGCGTGGAATCCGAGGAGCCGCGCGGACGCCTCGCCGTCGGCGGCCGGCAGGCCCGCGGCGGCGCGGTCCAGGAGGGCGGCGACGTCGATCCCGATCGGCAGGCCGCCCACCGGCCGCCGGTTCGCCCGCAGCGGGGCGGGATCCGGTCCGGCGTCCACCGGTCCGTCCTCGCCGGGGAGGGCGACGCGCGTCACCTCGACGAGGTCGTGGTCTTCGGTGGCGCACCAGAAGACCGGTGCGAGCGGACAGGCCCCGCCGGCCTCGGCGGCCGCCTGGACCGCGGCCAGGGCCTTCACCAGCGTCAGGAGGGGGCCGCCGAAGAGCCCGACCTGCTGCCCCGTGAGGATTCCCGCCACCCGGCCGGCCGCCAGCTCCGCCAGCGCCTCGTCGGCGCGCGCGGCGTCCCGGGGACGGAAGCGCGCCAGGGCTTCCCGTCCGCGCGCCGAGATCGCCCCCGCGTCCCAGCGGTCGGGGAGAAACGCCGAGACGTCCGGCGTCCCCGTCGCGAGGCCCCGCGCGAGGGCCGGAACCCCCGGCAGGTTCTCGACGGGGACCGGCGCGAGGGGGTCAGTCGTCACCGCGGTCATGATAGGGGCAAACGGAAGCGGGCCCCGCACGCGCGGGACGCCGCGCCGCCTCAGCGCCCGGCGACGACCTGGAGCCGCGCCTCCGCGTAGGCGGCTTCGCCGTTCGCCGCGTCCAGCTCCGCCTCGCCCGAGACGGTCGCCCGGCGGGCCTCCGCCGCCTCCTTCTCCCGCGCCGCCGCGGCGGCGTCGATCGCCCCCTTCGCCGCGGCCATGTCGGCCAGGACGCGGACGACGTCGCCGGCGATCTCGGCGAAGCCGCCGCGGACGGCGATCGCGCCGTGCCCGTCGACGCCCGCCCACCGGACGACGCCGACCCCGAGGAGCGTGATGAGCGGGGTGTGCGCCGGCAGGATCCCGAGCTCGCCGCGCGCCCCCGGCAGCGTGACCTCCTCGCACGACACCTTGTCGAGCAGGGAGCGCTCCGGGGTCACGAGCGTCAGGGTGAGCCGGCCGCCCGGCACGTCAGACCTCGCCCGCCTTCTTCATCGCCTCGAACTTCTCGAGGACCTCCTCGATGGGCCCGACGAGGTAGAAGGCCTGCTCCGGGACGTCGTCGTACTTGCCCGCCACGATCTCCTTGAAGGAGCGGATCGTGTCGGCGATCTTGACGTACTTGCCCGGGATCCCCGTGAACTGCTCGGCCACGTGGAAGGGCTGCGAGAGGAAGCGCTGGATCTTCCGGGCCCGCGCCACGATCAGCTTGTCGTCCTCGGAGAGCTCGTCGATGCCGAGGATCGCGATGATGTCCTGGAGGTCCTTGTACTTCTGGAGGACCTGCTGGACCGACCGGGCGACGTTGTAGTGCTCGGCGCCGACGATCATCGGCGAGAGGATCTTCGACGTGGAGGCGAGCGGGTCGACGGCCGGGTAGATGCCGAGCTCGGCGATCTGCCGGGACAGGACCGTCGTCGCGTCGAGGTGGGCGAAGGCCGTGGCGGGGGCGGGGTCGGTCAGGTCGTCGGCGGGGACGTAGATCGCCTGGACCGAGGTGATCGAGCCGCGCTTCGTCGAAGTGATCCGCTCCTGGAGCTCGCCCATCTCGGTCGCGAGATTCGGCTGGTAACCGACGGCCGACGGCATCCGCCCGAGGAGCGCCGACACCTCGGAGCCCGCCTGCGTGAAGCGGAAGATGTTGTCGATGAAGAGGAGGACGTCCTTCCCTTCCTTGTCTCGGAAGTACTCGGCCACCGTGAGCCCCGTCAGGCCGACGCGGAGGCGCGCCCCCGGCGGCTCGGTCATCTGGCCGTAGATCAGCGAGCACTTCGACTTCTTCCAGTCCTTCGGGTCGATGACGCCTGACTCGGTCATCTCGAGCCAGAGGTCGTTCCCCTCGCGGGTCCGCTCCCCGACGCCCGCGAAGACCGAGTAGCCGCCGGCGGCCTTGGCGACGTTGTTGATCAGCTCCATGATGAGGACGGTCTTGCCGACGCCGGCGCCGCCGAAGAGGCCCGTCTTGCCGCCGCGGGTGTACGGCTCGAGCAGGTCGACAACCTTGATCCCGGTCTCGAACATCTCGACCGCCGTCGACTGCTCCTCGTACGGAGGGGCCTCGCGGTGGATCGGCCAGCGCTCCTTCGTCTCCACGCTGCCGAGCCCGTCCACCGGGTCGCCGATGACGTTCAGGATCCGGCCGAGCGTCTCGGGCCCGACCGGAACGGAGATCGCCTCGCCGAGGTCGATCGCCTTCATGCCGCGGACGAGGCCGTCGGCCGGCTTCATCGAGACGCACCGGACCCGGTTCTCGCCGAGGTGCTGGGCGACCTCGGTGATGATGTCGATCTTCTCGGTCGAGAGCCCCTCCGTGTCGACGACGCGGACCGCGTTCAGGATCGTCGGGAGGTGCCCCGCGGGGAACTCCACGTCCACCACGGGACCGATGACCTGGACCACCCTGCCTTCAACTGCCATGGAATACCCCTATTTCTGCGCCGCCGCGCCCGACACGACTTCGATCAGTTCCTTCGTGATGCGCGCCTGCCGGGCCCGGTTGTACGTCAGCGTCAGCGAGTCGATGATCTCTCCGGCGTTCTTCGAGGCGGCGTCCATCGCCGTCATCCGGGCCGCGTTCTCGGCCGCATTCGACTCGAGAAGGACCTGGAACGTCTGGAACTCGAGGTGCCTCGGGACGAGGCGCTCGAGGATCGCCGCCGGCGAGGGTTCGTAGAGGTAGTCCGTCTCCGGGGAGGCGTTCCCTTCCGGGAGCGCCACCGGGAGGAGCCGCTTCGTCCGGACCACCTGCGAGATGACGCTCCGGAACTCGTTGTAGATGACGTGGACCGCGTCGATCTCGCCGGCGAGGAAGAGCCCGGCGGCCTTCTGGGCGATCGCGGAGGCCGTGTCGTACCCGAACCGCGCGAAGAGGCCCGGGCGCGCGTCCAGGACGGGGAGGCTCCGCCGCTTCCAGAAGTCGACCGACTTGCGGCCGAGGGTGACGAGCCGGACCTCCTCCACGCCGCGCTCCTTCGCCTCGCGGAGGAACTGGCCGACGGCCCGGTTCACGTTCGCGTTGAAGCCGCCGCAGAGCCCCTTGTCGCCCGAGACGACGATCAGGACGATCCGCCGCTCCTCCCGCTGCGCGAGGAGCGGGTGGAGGGGGGAGCCGTCCTCCGTCGGCGGCACGCGGAGCGCCACGGAGGCGAGCGTCGCCTCGAGGGCCTTCGCGTAGGGCCGCGCGGCCAGGACGCGCTCCTGCGAGCGGCGGAGGCGCGAGGCCGCCACCATCTTCATCGCCTTGGTGATCTGCTGCGTGTTCTTGACGCTGCGGATCCGGCGCCGGAGGTCGATCAGGTTCGCCATGGGGCCCCTACGACAGCTTCGCCTCGGGCTTCTCGGCCAGGAAGAGGCTCTTGGCCTCCCCGACGGCGGAGCGGAGCGCCTTGTCGATGTCGTCCGTCATCTTCCCGGCCTTGCGCACCTCGTCGAGGAGCGCGGACTTCTGCGACGAGAGGTACTTGTGGAGCGTCGCCTCGAAGGGGAGGACGGCCTCGACCCGGAGGTCGTCGAGGAACCCCTTGACGCCCGCGAAGACGGACGCGATCTGGAGGGCGACGTCCATCGGGACGTACTGCCCCTGCTTGAGGATCTCCACGAGCCGCTGGCCGCGCGCGAGCTGCGCCTGCGTCGCCTTGTCGAGATCGGATCCGAACTGCGCGAAGGCCGCGAGCTCGCGGTACTGCGCGAGGTCGAGGCGGAGCGTTCCGGCGATCGACCGCATGACGCGGATCTGCGCCGAGCCGCCGACGCGCGAGACGGAGATGCCGACGTTGATGGCGGGCCGGACGCCGGAGTAGAAGAGGTCCGACTCGAGGAACATCTGGCCGTCCGTGATCGAGATGACGTTCGTCGGGATGTAGGCCGAGACGTCGCCGGCCTGCGTCTCGATGATCGGGAGCGCCGTGAGCGACCCGCCCCCCTTCTCGTCGTTCAGCTTGGAGGCGCGCTCGAGGAGGCGGCTGTGGAGGTAGAAGACGTCGCCCGGGTACGCCTCGCGGCCCGGGGGCCGCCGGAGCAGGAGCGAGATCTCGCGGTACGCGGCCGCCTGCTTCGAGAGGTCGTCGTAGATGCAGAGGGCGTGCCCTCCGTTGTACATGAAGTACTCGCCCATCGCGCAGCCCGCGTACGGCGCGATGTACTGGAGCGGCGCCGGGTCGGAGGCCGAGGCGGCGACGACGATCGTGTGCCCCATCGCGCCGTTCTGCTCGAGCGTCTGGACGACCTGGGCGACCGTCGAGTTCTTCTGCCCGATCGCCACGTAGACGCAGATGACGCCCTTCCCCTTCTGGTTGATGATCGCGTCGAGGGCGATGGCCGTCTTGCCGGTCTGCCGGTCTCCGATGATCAGCTCGCGCTGCCCGCGGCCGATCGGGATCATCGCGTCGATCGCCTTGATCCCGGTCTGCATCGGCTCCTTGACCGGGCGCCGGTCCACGACGCCCGGGGCGATCCGCTCGACGGGGTAGAAGGTCTTCGACTCGATCGGCCCCTTGCCGTCGATCGGCTGGCCGAGCGGGTTGAGGACCCGGCCGACGAGCGCCTCGCCGACGGGGACGGAGATGATCCGCTTGGTGCGGCGGACGGTGTCCCCCTCCCGGACCTTCAGCGTCTCGCCCATGAGGACGCACCCGACGTCGTCCTCCTCGAGGTTCAGGGCGAGGCCGTAGACGTCGTGCGGAAACTCCAGCAGCTCGCCGGCCATGACCTTCTCGAGGCCGTAGACGCGGGCGATGCCGTCGCCGACGGAGATGACGGTCCCCACCTCGGCGATCTCGAGCCCCTGGCCGAGGCCCGAGAGCTGGGCTTTGATGATCTCGGTGATTTCGTGGGCGGTGATGTCGGCCATAGTCCGTTTCTCGCGCGCGCCGGCCTCGCCGGCGCGACCTTCAGTTCCCGCTTCCTTCGTGAAGCGCCGCGCGCACGCGCGCGAGGCGCGTGGCGAGCGACGCGTCGTAGACCTCGCTGCCGATCCGGACGACGAACCCGCCGAGGAGCGCCGGTTCGGTCTCCGTCCGGAGCCGGACCGTCCGGCGGGTCCGCCCCTCGAGGGCGCGGCGGATCCCCTCCGCCTCGGCGTCGGTGAGCGGCCGCGCCGCCTGGACCCGCGCCTCGACGACGTTCCGGTCCCGGTCGAGGCGCTCGCGAACGGCGGCGATCACCTCGGCGAGGCGGGCCAGCCGGCGGTTCGCGAGGAGCACCGCGAGGAGCCGCGCCGCGAGCGGAGCGGTTCCGAGCTTCGCGGTCACCGCCGCGAGGAGCTCCGTCTTGCGCGCGCGGTCGACGGCGGGGTTCCGGAGCACCTCGCGGAGGTCCGGCGCGGCGTCGAGCGCCCGCCCGAACGCGTCGAGGTCCGGAAGGAGGGCGCTCGCCGCATCGGCCGAGCCCGCCACCGCGAGGAGCGCCTCGACGTAGGAGTTGGTGAAGCCGGCCGCCATCCGTCGCCCCCGGCCTAGCCCTTCCGCTCCGCGACGGCCGCGATGCCGGCGGAGACGAGGCGCTTCTGGTCGTCCGGCGTGACGCCGCGGACGAGCATCTCGCGCGCGATGCCGACGGCGAGGTCTCCGGCGTACTCGGTCAGCTCGACCCGGGCGCGGCGCACCCGCCCCTCGATCTCCCCGGTCGTCCGCTCCACGATCCGCGCCGCCTCGGCCTCGGCCTCCCTAAGGAGCGTCTCCCGCTCGGCCTCGGCGTCCGCCTGCGCGCCCGCCTTCAGGTTCGCGAGCTCCGTCTCGATCCGCGCGAGGCGGTCGGCGAGCTGCGCCGCGAGCGCCTCGGCCCGCGCCCGGTCCTCGGCGGCTTTTGCGCGGGCCTTCTCGATCTCGGCGCGGCGCTCCCCGAAGAAGTTCCGGAACGGCTTCTTGAGAAGCCACCAGACGAGCCCGAAGAAGAGGAGGAGGTTCGCGGTCTTCCAGAGGACGGCGGGAAGGCCGAGAAAGGTCTCGGCATGCCCCCCCTCGGCCGCGAGAAGGAAGGCGACCGGCGAGAGGAGCGTGTTCACGCGATTCTCCGGCCGAGCGCCCCGGAGGCGATCTCGGCGGCGAGGGCCTGCGCCTCGCGGCGGAGCTGTTCCCGGGCCGCGGCGACGTCGCCGTCGAGACGCCCCTGCGCCTCGGCGACCGCGCCCCGCGCCTTCTCGCGCGCCGCGTCGAGGAGCTCCTGCCGCCTCTTCGCGGCCGCCTGCCGGACGGCCTCCTTCGACGCCATCGCCTCCCGGCGGGCCTCGGTCAGCCGCCGGTCGATGCCGGCGAGGGTCTCCTTCTCGCTCTCGACCGCCTTGGCGATCGCGGCCGTGGCGGAGGCGATCGTCTTCTCCCGGCCGTCGAGGATCGATCCGAGCGGTTTGAAGACGGACTGGCGGAGGACCCAGTAGGTCGCCCAGAAGAGCGCGGCGACGGCGAGGAGCGAGAGGTCCGGCAGCTGAATCATTCTGGGGCCCGACGCGCCCGGTCGGCTCCGAAAGGACCCCGTTTCGAGAAGGGAGGGACGGGCTCTTCTGGACCCGGACGAGCCGTGGGTTTATGCCACAGGGGCTTCGCCCGGTCAATCGTTTCGCTCCATGCGCCGACGCCGATGCCGGGTCCCCCCGGGCCGGGGGATGATGCCCCCGTGTCCCTCCCTTTCCGCCCGCGCCTGTCGCGCGCCCTCTCCCGCGCGTGGGCCCGGGTCGACGACGCCGTTGCCGGCCGCCGCTCCGGACTCTCCCCTGCGGAGTTCTCCTGCCGGGCCGGCTGCTTCGGCTGCTGTCTCGGCCTCTTCGCGGTCCCCCTCCCCGAGGCGCTCGCCGCCCGGGCCGCCTGGCGGCGGCTCTCCGGGCCGGCCCGGGGGGGGGCGCTGGCCCGCGCCCGCCGCCCCGCC
>DAOMFB010000133.1:0-7602 GCA_035429585.1 Thermoanaerobaculia bacterium | reverse complement strand
ACCTGGGGGCGTCCGGCGCGGGACAGCTCGGGAAGGCCGTCAACCAGATCATCGTCGCGGGGAACCTGCTCGCCGTCTCCGAGGGGATCGCCTTCGCGAGCCGCGCGGGGCTCCCGCTCCCCGCCCTCCACGAGGCGCTGACCGCGGGCGCGGCGACGTCGTGGGCGCTCGAGGTCCTCGGGAAGAAGATGATCGACCGGGACTTCAAGCCCGCCTTCGCCGTCAAGCACCAGCAGAAGGACCTCGCGATCGTCCTCGCGAGCGCGCGGGCGCGCGGCGTCCCGCTGCCCGGCGTCGCCCTCGTCCACCAGCTCCTCTCCGCGCTCGAGGCGGAGGGGCGGAGCGAGGACGGCACGCAGGCCCTGCTGACGCTCTACGAGAAGCTCTCGACGCCCTGAGAGCGAGCCGGACCCGGCCGGTCTTGCCGCATCGCCCGGAGACCGGGCCGTCAGTCCGAAATTCTGCTGCGCTGTCCGGCGAGAGCCAGGAGGCGATCCGCTCCGACCGGATCCTCCGCGCGGAGAGGAATCATGGTGACGCGCCTCGCGAGCTCTCTCCGGACGCGGTCGACGTGCGGCGCTTCGGCCGCCGCCCGCAGCCGGAGAACGGGGTCCGCGGGCCCGGCCGCCGCGAGGCTCCGGTTGAGGACCCACGCGAACGGCTCGATCCCGGCCCGGCGGAGGTCGCTCTGCAGCCGCTCCGCCTCCGAGACGGGGGTCGTCTCGGGGAGGGTGACGATCAGCACCTTCGTGAACGCCGGATCCTGAAGGCGCATCAGGGGGGTGACGACCCGTCCGGGACCTCCCCGTGCCGTCCTCATGACGTCGCGGTGGTACGAGCCGGTCGCGTCGAGGAGGAGGAGCGTATGGCCCGTCGGCGCCGTATCGAGGACGACGAAGCCCCTCTTCGCCCCGGCCACCGTCCGCGAGAACGCCTGGAAGACGGCGATCTCCTGCGTACAGGGGGAACGGAGGTCTTCCTCGAGGAGCGCCCGGGCGTCCGCGTCGAGGCCCGTCCCCGCCGTCGCGAGGACGTGCTCCACGTAGGCGCGGGTCGCCGCCTCCGGGTCGATCCGCCCGACCGTCAGACCGTCGACGCTCTCGCCGACCGTCGCCATGACGTGCGCTGCCGGGTCCGTCGTCGTCAGATGGACGCGGAGGCCACGCCGGGCGAGCTCGACGGCGATCGAGGACGCGACGGTCGTCTTCCCGACGCCCCCCTTCCCCATGACCATCACGAGCCCGTGCCCCGGCGCCGCGATCTCGTCGACGAGGCGCGAGAGCCCGGCTTCCGGCGGCAGCGGCACGGCCGTGACGGATCCGGCTTCGGGACGTCCGGGCGCGATCTCCCCGGACGCGAGGGCGCGGAGGGCCGGAAGCCCAACCATGTCGTGCCCGAAGAGCGGAACCTCCTCGCGCGGGAGGGCCGCGAGGGATTCGGGCATCGCGTCGAGGACCTCCCGGGAGCGACGCGCGAGCGCGGCGGCGAGCGGATCGTCCGGGACCGACGTCCGGAAGACGCCGTTCAGGACGAGACGCTGGTTCCGGACGCCGAGGGCGCGCAGCTCCCCGCCCGTCCGCTCAGCCTCCTCGATCGCCGTCGTCTCGGGGCGCGTCACGAGGACGACTGTCGTTCTCGAGCCGTCCTCGAGAGACCGGACGGCCGCCGCGTAGAGCGCCCGCTTCCCGGAAAGCGCGGAGAGGGGCCCGATGCAGCTCGTGCCGGTCGTGTTGACCTTCAGGAAAGCGTCCCAGGCCGACGGCAGGGCGAGGAGCCGCAGCGTATGGCCGGTCGGGGCGGTGTCGAAGAGGACGTTCGTCCACGGGCCCGCGGCAGTCTCGTCCCCCAGAAGCCGGGCGAACTCCTCGAAAGCCGCAATCTCGACGGTGCACGCGCCGGAGAGCTGCTCCTCCATCCCCCGCACCGCGGCCTCGGGCAGGACTCCGCGGAAGGGACCGACGACCCGCTCGCGATAGGCACGCGCCGCCTCCTCCGGGTCGACGTTGAGCGCGTCGAGGCCGGGGGCGCCGGGGACCGCCGTCGGCTCGCCCGAGAGCTTCACGCCGAGGACCTCGTCGAGGTTCGAGGCCGGATCCGTGCTGACGAGGAGGACACGCGCCCCGCGGTCAACAAGCGCCACGGCGGCCGCGCAGGCGAGCGACGTCTTTCCGACCCCTCCCTTTCCCGTGAAGAAGAGGAACCGCGTCGGGCGCTCCAGGAACCGCAGGCCAGCCGGCCGGGCGGCCGGTGCCTCAGCCACGGCCACGCGATCCGCCTCCCGCGGCGGGATCCGGAGGCCGCGAGAGCGAGGGGAGAAGCACCTCTCCCGGACGCGCGGAGGGATCGATCCCGGTCCATGACCGGAGCTCTTCCCGCGACGGGTACCGGCCGCGGCACGAGATCCTCCCGTCGACGAGGACGAGAGGAAGCGCACCCTCTCCCATTGCCATCGCCTCGAGAACGGCCGCATTCCGCGCGAAGGCCTCGGGCTGCTGGGCGAGGTTGAACCGGGCAATCTCGACGCCATGCCGGGAAAGCCATGCGAGGTCCCCGGCGAAGCGCGGAAGCTCCGGGTCGACATCGGGCCCGCAGACGCCCGTGGGACAGCAGAGGGGCGGATCGAAGACTTCGAGACGACTCATGACGGCCTCCGAATCGATCCGGTATCGGGAAAGACTTCGGACAGGCGGCGGCCGATCTCGTCCCGGACCTGCCGGAAGGCCCTGAGGCGCTCCTCGTCCGTCCCGGCGTCCGCCGCCGGGTCGGAGAGGGGCCAGTGGAGTCGCTTCGCTTTGCCGAGGAAGACCGGACAGACCTCCTCGGCGCAGAGCGTGACGACGGTGTCGACCGTCGCGGGGTCGATCTCCGAGACCGACTTCGACCAGTGACGGGAGATGTCGATTCCGATCTCGGCCAGGGCGCGGATGGCGAGCGGGTTGACCCGCGACGGCGCCGACCCGGCGCTCTGAACCTTCACCGACTCGCCGAAGCGCGCCCGGGCCAGCCCCTCGGCCATCTGGCTCCGCGCCGAGTTGGCGACGCAGAGGAAGAGAAGTCCGGGGGGCTTCATCCGATCTCCCCGCGGGCAGGCGCGGCCACGGGAATGAACCAGTGTCGCGTCCGGTTGCAGGCCGCGCAGACGGAGAGCATGACCGGGACCTCCACGAGGACGCCGACCGTCGTCGCGAGCGCCGCCCCGGAGCCCGGGCCGAAGAGGGCGATGGAGGTCGCCACAGCCAGCTCGAAGAAGTTGCTCGCGCCGATCAGCGAACCGGGGGCCGCGACGGCGTGCCGGACGCCGAGGAGCTTCATCAGGCCGTACGAGAGTCCCGAGTTGAAGTAGACCTGAAGAAGGATCGGGATCGCGATCAGGACGACGAGAAAGGGATTCCCGAGCACGTTGTCGGCCTGGAAGGCGAAGATGAAGACGAGCGTCAGGAGGAGTGCCGAGATCGTCACGGGGGCGAGGCGGGGCAGCAGCACCCCTTCCACCCACCCGTATCCGTAGCGCGCGATCGCCCACCGCCGGATGCCGACGCCGGCCAGGAGCGGGACGACGAGGAACGCGACGACCGACGTCAGGAGGACCTTCATCGGAACTTCGAGCGAGGAGGCCCCCGACACGAGGAACCGAACGATCGGGACGAAGAGGACGAGCATGATCAGGTCGTTGAGCGCCACCTGGACGAGCGTGTAGGCGGGATCGCCGTCCGTCAGATGGCTCCAGACGAAGACCATTGCCGTGCAGGGGGCGGCCGCCAGGATGATGGCGCCGGCGATGTACTGGTCGGCCTGATCCGGCGTGATCCAGCCCGAGAAGATATTCCGGAAGAAGAGCCAGGCGAGGAGCGCCATCGAGAACGGCTTGACGATCCAGTTGACGAAGAGAGTGACGAGGAGGCCCCGGGGCTCCTTCCCGACGTTCCGGACGGCGCCGAAATCGACCTTCATCATCATCGGCGCCACCATCAGCCAGATCAGGACCATGATCGGAACGTTGACCTGGCTCCCCGAGCCCAGCTCGAGGGAGCGGAGGCCTCCGGTCAGTCCGGGAAAGAGCCGCCCGGCCGCCATTCCCACCGCCATGCAGCCGACCACCCAGAGCGAGAGGTTCCTCTCGAAGAATCCGAGCGGCTTCGCGAGGGTCTCGCTCACCCCGTCACGCCGGCTTCCGCGCCCTCACGAACGCGCTCATGAACTTCCCGTCGGCCTCGCGGGCGAGCCCCACGTCGAGGCCGGCCTGTTCGAGGAAGTCGCGGGCGTCCTCCATGCCGTAGATGCGGGTCGGAACGATCTCGACGTCGGTGAACCCCGCGGCGCGCAGCTTCGCCTCGAACTCCCTCTCCTCGAGCGCCCCCGCCACGCAGCCGATCCAGAGCTCGACGCTCCGGCGGATCGCGGGAGGCACCTCTCCCCGGACGACGACGTCGGAGACGGCGAACCTCCCTCCTGGCCGAAGGACGCGGAAGGCTTCCCGGAGGGACCGGTCCTTGTCGGCCGAGAGGTTGATGACGCAGTTCGAGATGATGACGTCGACCGCGCCGTCGGGCAGCGGGATCGCCTCCAGCTCCCCCTTCAGGAACTCGACGTTGGTGGCCCCGGCCTCCGCCGCATTCCTCCGGGCCAGCTCCAGCATCTCGTCGGTCATGTCGAGGCCGTAGACCTTTCCCGAAGGTCCCACCCGCTTCGCGGAGAGCAGCACGTCGATGCCGCCCCCCGAGCCGAGGTCGAGCACCGTCTCCCCCGCGTTCAGCGTCGCGAGGGCCGTCGGGTTCCCGCAGCCGAGCGAGGCGTTCACGGCCGCGGCCGGAAGGAGCGCCTTCTCGCCGTGGGTGTAGAGATCGGACGTGACAGGGTCCTGCGCCGACGGGATCCCCCCGGCTGCCGTTCCGGTGCAGCACGAGGACTCGGCCGCGGACGCCTCTCCGCCGCAACAGCTCGCCCTCTTTCCTTGCGAGACGCGCCGGGCCGCGGCTCCGTATTTCTCCCGCACGATCTCCTTGATCCCGCTCTCAGCCATGGCGTCCTCCCGGTCGTCTTCCATCACCCGCAGCACTTCGCGCCGCAGACCGATTCGGCCTTCACCGCGACGGCGCGCAGGAACCCGCCGACGGCCGCGAGCGCCTCGTGGTTGAGGGAGTAGTGAATCCAGCGTCCGTCCCGGCGATCCGAGACGAGGCCGGCGTCCTTGAGCGTCTTCAGGTGGAACGACAGGCGCGACTGCCCTGCGTCGAGCGCGTCCGTCAGGTTGCAGACGCACTGTTCGCCCGAAAGGAGCCTCGCGACGATCCTCAGGCGCGTCTCGTCCGAGAGGGCGTGGAACAGGCGGGCAAGCCGTTCCACCTCGCCGTCGCTTCGGAGCGCCTTCGGGATCGCCGTCACGTCCATACAAATCAATATATCTAGATTTATTGATCTGTCAAGGGGGCGACGGAGCCGCGCGGCGCACGGCGGTCCGGCGGCTCAGAGCGGGCCGTTCTCGGGGAAGAGGAGCTCCTGGGGCTTCAGGCGCGGCAGGAGGGTCTCGACGACGATCTCGGCCCAGCGGGGGCGCGCCGCGGGGTCGAGGGTCACGTGCGGGACGTTCCACTCCCGCAGGGTCGCCTTGATCAGGGCGTCGATGTCGTGCTGGAAAGCCAGATCCGTGTCCCGGATGCCGTCGAAACGAGGGTCGCCGAGGACGGGAACGCGGAAGAGGACGTCGTAGGTCGCCGTCCAGGCCCGGACGAGGTGCCCGAGCACCTCCACGTGCGGATCACCCGCCGCCGCCCGCTTCAGGTAGCAGTAGTTGTCGAGGACGGCGCGGTCGCAGCAGACGACGTCGGCCTTCGCCTCGGCCTGGAGCTCCCACGCGATCTGCGTGTGGAGGATCCACGCCTGCGCCTTGACCGTGGTCTCCCGGTTGATCGGGAGCGGGCACTCGCGGGCCACCTCCCGGACCAGCTCGACGGAGAGGTCGCGCTTCTTCAGCCCGGCCGCGAGGTCGTAGCAGAGGGTGGTCTTCCCGACGCCGTGGGTTCCGATGAAGGCGACTTTCATCCCGGGGGGGCGGAGGATACCAGCGCCCCCGCCCCCGCGTGTCCGGGGCGGCCTAGAACTTCCCGGCCTGCATCAGGACGTCCGAGATGAGCTGCGGCTGCCCGCCCGAGTAGCTCGAGAGGTCGAACTGCCCGTCCTTGAACCCCGCCTTCAGCATTCCGTAGATCACGCCCTTCCCCTTGCCGTCGGGGCCGATCGTGAACTCGACGAGCCCGATCGGGTAGTCGGCCGAGACCTGACCGGAGAAGACCCCGGCGGCCGAGATCGGACGGCTCGACGCGAAGATGACCTGCCGGCCCCCGTTGGGAAGCGGCTTGGCGCGGATGACGGAGATCGAGTAGGCGATGTTGTTGCCGATCCGGACCCACCCCTTCTCGGGCGCCTTGAGGAGCGCGTCGACGAGGGCCGTCTGGCCCTTGCTCTGGAGCAGCGCGTCCCACTGCCCCATCTCGACCTCGGTCGAGAGGGCCGAGGCCTCGGCCTGGAGCATCACGGTCTGGGGGCCCGTGCCGGTGCCGAGCGTCGTGATGATCCCGGAGAACCGGAAGGGGGGCGTCATCTGGCCCACCGGGACGGCCGGCGCCGTCGACGCCGAGGGCGAGCCGGAGCAGCCGAGGAGGACCGTCGCGAGGAGGAGGAGGGGGGCAGCCGCTTTCTTCATAATCACGACCAGCTTCCTTTCGATTCCTAGAATAGCCCCTTGCCGCCGGCCCGGGCGGGCGGGGCCCGAAGCAGGACGTCCGCGGAGGCCCCGGCCTCGAGCGCCATCGGGAAGGCGAGCGCCCCCGAGGCGAACCCGGTCGCGTCCTCGACCGCCCGCTCGGGAGGGACCTTCCCGGCCTCCAGGTACGACGTGACGTCGCCCCCGACGAGCGAGGCGGGGTGGAACGACGGCGGAGCGGGGGTCGCGACGAGGTAACGGCCCTCGTTCACGACGACGCGCCGGTCGCCCCAGGCGAGCGACCGGATCGGGGCGACGCGCGTGACGCCTCCGGCCGCGTCCGGCGCGGGACGGACGCGGAGCGGGCGGACGGCGAGGACGAGCGTCGTGACGAGGCGGGCCGAGGTCCGGTTCCGGAGCCGGTACCGGACGGCCGTCCCGGCCTCCTCGGTGACGAGAGCCACCTCCAGCTCCACCTCGCGGGACGTCCACCTCACGGACGGAGCGCCGCCCTCCGGGGACGCGCTCTGGGTCTTCACGTCCGCCCAGGTCAGGAGGCGGCCGGCGACGCGAACGAACGGCTCCACGCTGAAGCCGCCCCCCGCGGGCTCGACGGCGCCGTCGGGCGAGAGAACGGGCCCGTCCCGGTCGCCGCCGGCGGCGAGCGGCGCTCCCGGCTCCGTCTCGCCCCGGAGCGCGCGCGGGAAGAGCCCTCGCCTCGCGTCCGACGCCATCGCGGACGCCAGCGCGTCGGCCGACGTCGCGACGGCCTCGGGAAGGAGCGTGATCTCGCGGATTCCGAAGGCCGGGCCGTCCCCCTCCATGAGCCGCAGCCGGAGGAACCGCAGCTCTCCGGCCGGCAGGCGCACCCAGCTCGCCTCGCCCCCGGCGCCGTAGATCCG
>DAOMFB010000132.1:0-7616 GCA_035429585.1 Thermoanaerobaculia bacterium | reverse complement strand
TTACATCGCCCCGCCATTCCAGTTGAGTCTGGAACGAACCGACAAGGAAATCGTCTGGTCGCGGGCCAAGTACCTCGAACCGGAGATGGTCGAGACGGCGTTCCAACCCGAACAACCGCTGCCGGCGCGTCGACCTGCAGAGCGGCGTCATCTCGACGTTCGCAGGGTCGGGACGGCCCCTCTTCACGAAGGACGGCCTGCCGGCGACGGAGACCCCCCTCGGGCGCGCGACCGGGCTCGTCTTCGACCCGGCCGGAAACCTCTTCATGATCGAGTCCTACTCCGGGCGGCTCCTCCGGATCGACGCGAAGAGCGGTCTCGTGAGCACCGTCGCCGGGAACGACACGACGAACTTCGACCCGGGCGCGACGACGGCGCGCGGAACGGGCCTCCCGGTTCCGAGCTCCGCCCGGCGGACGTCCCGCGGGGAGATCGTCCTCTCGGTCACCGGCGCCAACGCCCTCGTGAAGGTGAACCCGGCGACCGGGGAGCTCGCGCGGATTGCCGGCACGGGGATCCCCGGCTACGCGGGCGACGGCGGGCCCGCGACGAGGGCGCAGCTCTCCCAGCCGACCGCGGTCGCCGTCGACCGGGACGACAACGTCTTCTTCGTGGACTGGGACAACAACGTCGTCCGGCGCGTCGACGCGAAGACGGGGATCATCGAGACGCGCGTCGGGAGCAGCCGCATGGACCGGTACGGCGAGATGCAGACCGCCGGCTTCTCCGGGGACGGCGGACCGGCCACGAAGGCCCGTCTCTGGCGCCCGAATGCCCTCGCGTTCGACGGCGACGGGAATCTCTACGTCATCGACGCGAGGAACCACCGGATCCGGAAGGTGGAGAAGGCCGGGCGCTGACCCGGGGGCGGTCAGCCCTTCTTCTTCGGGGCGTACCGGAGGATCTCGACCGTCTCCAGCGTCATGAGGACGCCGCACGCGGCCTCCTCGAGGAGCGGGTCGATCCGGTCGAGGAAGGCCCGCACCTTCTCTTCCGCGTCGACGATCTCGACGACGACCGGCAGGTCCTCCGACAGCTCGACGAGGCGGGAGCGGTGGACGACGCTCGAGGCGCCGTACGACTCGATGCCGCGGAGGACCGTGGCCCCGGCGAGGCCCGCCGCGCGCGCCTCGGCCACGAGGACCTCATAGAGGGGCTGCCGCCGGGCGCGGTCCGCCTCGCCGACGTGGATCCGGAGGAGCTTCGCCGTCTTCAGGTCCTTCCTGTCCCCATCCTCCCGAGACGCCGCCCGAGCCACGCCCCCGCGAGCCCGAGAAGGACCGAGCCCCCCGCGTAGAGCGCGGCCCGCAGGACGTCGCGCACGGAGAGGAGCCCGAGGGTCTCCCACGCCAGCGACGAGAACGTCGTGAACCCGCCGAGGATCCCGACCATCAGGAAGACGCGCGCCTCCGGCGAGATCGCCGCCCGCTCGAGCCCCAGGGCGCCGACGAGCCCGATCGCGAAGGAGCCGAGGAGGTTCACGGCGAACGTCCCGGCGGGGAACGGACCGGGGAGGCCCCGCTGCACGGCCGTCGCGAGGCCGTACCGGAGGACCGAGCCGATCCCGCCGCCGACGAAGACGAGCGCCACGAGCGTCCCCCGCACGGCTCCTATCCTGCCAGAAGGGGGCCGCCGTGCCATCCGGCGGACTGGAAACGGCGTAAGGTCACGCGGGAACAGGGAGACCACCATGAAGACGCTCCTCGCCACGGCCGCTCTCGCCCTCCCGCTCGCCGCTCTCGCCGCGCCGGCCGGTTTCTACGACTTCACGATGAAGACGATCGACGGGAAGGAGCAGCCGCTCGCCGCCTACCGGGGCCAGGCGGTCCTCGTCGTGAACACGGCCTCGAAGTGCGGCTACACGCCCCAGTACGCCGGCCTCGAGAAGCTCTACCGGACTTACAGGGACCGGGGCTTCGTCGTCCTCGCGTTCCCGGCGAACGACTTCCTCTGGCAGGAGCCGGGGACGGACGCGGAGATCCGGAAGTTCTGCACGACGAAGTACGACGTCACCTTCCCCGTCTTCTCGCAGATCGCAGTCAAGGGTAGCGACGCGGCGCCGCTCTACCGCTGGCTGACGAGCCAGGAGGGCTTCTCGGGCGGGATCAGCTGGAACTTCAACAAGTTCCTCCTCGGCCCCGACGGGAAGGTCGTGGCACGCTTCGGATCCGGCGTGGAGCCGACCGCCCCCGAGCTGACCGCGAAGATCGAGTCGGTCCTCCCGAGGAAGTAGCCCGCCGGGCGGATAGACTCTCCGCCCCATGACGGCCTCCCGACGGCGGCCGGGCGTCCCGGGCCGGGGACGGTCCCCCCGCTCTCCGGCCGGGCCGGCGGCGCGCTTCGACCTCGTCGTCCTCGCGCCCGGCGACTCGCTCTCGCGGGCGCAGCTCGTCGCTTCCTACGACGGGGCGACCGTCGTGACGCCGTTCGAGACGAAAGGGGGCGCCGCCGGCGAGCGGATGCGGCGGATCGTCGAGCTGCACGAGAGGCTCCTCAGGGCTCTCGACGGGCGCGCCCCGCTCGCGTCGCTTCCCGGCGAGCGCGAGCTGGTCCGCTACGGAACGGCCCTCTTCGAGACGCTCTTCCCGGGAGACGTCCGCCGCCTCTGGGACGCCGCCGTGGCTCGCTCGCCGCACGCCCCCGTGGACCTCGTCTTCACCTCCGCGCTGGACTGGGTCGCCGACAAGCCGTGGGAGCTCGCCTTCGACCCGTCGCGGAAGGCCTTCCTCTCGCACGGCGCGGCGACGTTCGTCCGGAACGTCTTCTCGCCCGTCCCCGCGGACCCGCCCCGGCCGCGCCGCGGGCCGCTCCGCATCCTCTTCGCGGCGGCGCGCCCGGCCGGCCTGCCGCCCGTCGGGGCGAAGGCCGAGGAGGCGGGCCTCCGGGCGGCCTTCGACCCGTTCCTCTCACGGGGCGCCGCGGTGCTCGACGTCCTTTCCGGGGCGACGGCCGAGGCGCTCCACGCGCGCCTCCGTTCGGGGCGGTACGACGTCCTCCACTTCGTCGGGCACGGCGTGTACGACGAGGCCTCGCGGACCGGTGCGCTGATCCTCCAGGACGGCCGCGGGCGCGAAAAGCCGCTTTCGGCCGAGGCTCTCGCCCGCCTCGCGGCCGGACGGGGCCTCCGGATCGCCGTCCTGAACGCCTGCGAGACGGGGCGCGGCGGACGCCACGACTTTCTCCGCGGCGTCGCGCCGGCGCTGGCGCACGGGGGCCTCCCCGCCGTCGCCGCCAACCAGTACCGGGTCTTCGACGACGCGGCGACCGCCTTCGCGGCGCACTTCTATGCGGCGCTCGCGGACGGCCTTTCCGTGGCGGCGGCGCTGCGGGAGGGGCGCGTGGGGCTCGGGGCGGATCTCGGCGGCGGGGCTCTGGACTGGGCCGTGCCGGTCCTCTACGCGCGGAGGCCCGACGCGGTCCTCTGCCGCCCGTCCCGGAAGCGCTGACCCCTCAGCGGACGAGGCCCGGCGCCTCCGTCCCCCGCCCCTCCTCGAGCCGGCGGACGTCGAGGATCCGGTCGACGTGGAGGCACTGGTCGCAGGCGACGCTCGGGGTCTCGCAGGGGACGCCGTCGGCCTGCACTTCGGCGCAGCGGGGGTCCCGGGCGAAGTCGACGACGGCCGCGAAGAGCTCGAGCGCCTTCTCCTTCAGGGCCGAGGAGGGGATCTCGCGCAGGGAGGAGACGAGCCGCCACTCGGCGGGGGTGAGGGCAATCGAAACGCCGGGCTCGGTCATGGCCGTCTCCTTCGCCCGCCCGTCACATCGTCACGGGAGACAGGGCGTTCACGCCCGCCTGGAAGGCCGCCTCGTTCATCGGGATCAGCTTCGCCTTGTCCTTCAGCGCCATCCGGACGGCGGTCAGGAAGGTGTCCTTCGGGAAGAGGTTCGTCGAGGCCTGCAGCGCGCCGAGCGCCACGATGTTCTTCACGACCGCCTTCCCGAGCCCCACGGCGATCTCCGTGAACGGGACGCCGAGGACCCGCACCTTCGGATCGAGGGGAGGCAGCTTCGCCACGACCGAGCTGTCGTAGAGGATCGTGCCGCCCGGCGGCACGGCCGGCCCGAACTTGGCGAGGCTCGGCGCGTTGAAGGCGATCAGGACGTCGGGGTGCGGCGCCGCCGTGGAGAAGACCTCTTCCGCCGCGACGTGGACGTCGGCGTAGGAGGTGCCGCCGCGCGACTCCGGCCCGTAGCTCGGGATGTGCGTCGCGTCGAACCCCTCGTGGATGGCCGCCGTGGCGATCAGCATGGCGGCCGTCTGGGCGCCGTCCCCGCCGGCGCCGGCGAGCTTCAGCGACACGTCGTGGTCGTGGAGGTGCCGGGGGAACCCGGACGCGAAGCGCGGCGCGGGCTCCACCGAGCCCTCCATCACCTCGAGCACCTTCGCGGCGTCGAAGGTCGGCTTCTCGAGGTGGAACCAGGGCTCGGCCGTGACGTCCTTCTTCACGCCGAGGGGGAAGACCGGGAGCATCTGCTCCTTGACCCACTTCTCGGACTCTTCCGGCGTCATCTTGAGGTGCGTCGGGCACTCGGCGAGCACCTCGATGAAGGAGAGCCCCCGCCCCTCGGCCTGGAGCTTCATCCCTTTCAGGATCGCCTTCTTGGCGCGCATCCGCTGCTTGGCGTCGAACAGGGCGACCCGCTCGACGTAGACGGGCGCCTCGAGCCCGGCGACCAGCTCGGCCATCTTCATCGGCGGCCCGCAGAGGCGGTCGCGGCCGTAGGGGCTCGTGGACGAGGTCTGCCCCATGAGCGTCGTCGGGGCCATCTGGCCCCCCGTCATCCCGTAGATCGCGTTGTTGACGAAGACGACGGTCATCGGGATGCCGAGATGGCAGGCCCAGACGATCTCCGCCAGGCCGATCGACGCGAGGTCCCCGTCCCCCTGGTAGGAGACGACGATCGAGTCGGGATTCGCCAGCTTGTGTCCGAGGCCGACGGCCGGGGCGCGCCCGTGCGCGGCCTGGGAGTTCCCGACGTCGAAGTAGTAGTAGAGGAAGACCGAGCAGCCGACCGGGGAGATGGCGACCGTCCGGTCCTGGATCCCCAGCTCCTCGATCGCCTCCGCGAGGAACTTGTGGGCGAGGCCGTGGCCGCACCCGGGGCAGTAGTGCGTGGCGTGCGCTTTCAGTCCCTCGCCGTGGGAGTGCCGCTCGAAGCGGTCGTAGAAGACGCTCATGCCATCACCTCCGTCCGGCCGAGGACGAGATCGACGATCTCGCTCTGCTGGGGGAGGACCCCTCCCATGTGTCTCAGGTGCTCGATCTTCGGGTGCCGGAGCCCCGTGTGCGAGAGGGCGAGCCGCATCTCGTCCTCGAGCTGGCCGGGCGACGCCTCCACGACGACGAGCCGCTTGACGCCCGGCAGGAGGGCCGCGAGCCGGTCGACGGGGAAGGGCCAGAGGGTGACGGGCCGGAAGAGCCCGGCCGCCACTCCCTTCTCCCGGAGCGCCCGGACGGCCCCCTTGGCCATCCGCGCCGGCGTCCCGAAGGCGACGAGGAGAACCTCGGCGTCCTCGGCCCGGAAGAGGTCGGCCCGCTGCTCGGTCTCGGCGATCCGGGCGTACTTGGCGCCGAGCTGCTGGTTCCGGACCTCGAGATCGTGCTCGTCGAGCTCGATGGAGTTGATCAGGTTTCCCCGGTGCATCGCGTCGCCGTAGACGGCCCACTCCGGGAGCGGCGGCTTGAGCATCGTCCGCGGCAGCGTCACGCGCCCCGTCATCTGCCCGAGGTATCCGTCCGAGACGATGATGACCGGGTTCCGGTACCGGAACGCCAGCTCGAAGGAGAGCATCGTCAGGTCCAGCATCTCCTGCGGCGTCGAGGGCGCGAGGACGATGCCGTGGGTGTTCCCGTGCCCGAGGCCGCGGCAGGCCAGCTTCACGTCGGCCTGCTCGGGGGCGATGTTCCCGAGGCCGGGGCCCCCGCGCATCACGTTCACGAAGACGGCCGGCACCTCGGCGCCGACCATGTAGCTGATCCCCTCGAGCATCAGGCTGAAGCCGGGCGACGACGTGAACGTCATGCAGGGAAGCCCGGCGCCGCCGGTGCCGTACATGATGTTGACGGTCGCCACCTCGCTGACGGCCTGCAGGAAGATGCCGTGCAGCTTCGGCAGGAGCTTCGCCATCAGCTCGGCCCCTTCCGTGGAAGGGGTGATCGGGTAGCCGTAGACGTGGCGGCAGCCGGCGAGGATCGCCCCGAGGGCCGAGGCGTACGTCCCCTTCAGGACCATCGGCTCCGTCTTCGGGAGCGGGATCACCTCGCCCGGGATCCGGACCGGGACCGGCGCGGCCGAGGGCCTCTTCCCGAACAGCTTCGCCGGGTCCTCCAGCTCGAAGTCGGTCCCTGCGGGCTGCGGCATCAGGCCGTACGGCTCGGGGCACGCGTCGATGCAGAGGCCGCACGCGTTGCAGCTCTCGAGGTGGATCTCGACCGGGATGAGCCCGGTCTGCGGGTTGATCTCGTGCCCCAGCTCGATGCAGTGCTTGGCGCACGAGTCGATGCAGCGGCCGCACCCCTTGCAGAACTCGGGGAGGAGGTACGGCTTGGGACGTTCTTTCGTCGTGGTCGGCATGTCGGCAGGACCCCCCTAAAGCCGTGGCTCAATCTAGGGGATCCGGCCGGCCGGGGGTACTAGGCAGATGAATCATCCCGGACACCCAAAACGACCCGAAAGCCCCCGGAAAGAGTGCTTTGCGGCCCCCCGGGAAGCCGGATGTGGTGGTCCCCGCGGAGGCGCGGATTCTACGGAGGGCGGGCTCAGCGGCCCGGGAGCGGCGTGAAGCCCATCGAGAAGTGCTCCACGATCTTCAGGTCGACGATCGGCCGCGGCGTCGCGCTCGTGCGGAGCCGGAAGACCTCGAAACGGACGCCCGACCGGGCCTGCGGCCGGATCTCGAGCCGCTGGACCGCCTCTTCCGTGATGCCGAAGTTGCCGCACTCCTCGCAGTCGACGAGGTAGGGGGACCGGCGGTTCCCTTCCGCCCCTTCCCACTCGGGGAAGGAGGCCGCGTGCCCGCAGAGGTAGCACCGCGTCGGGGCTTCCGGGTCCTTCATCGCCGGCGCCAAACGTAGCACGAAGCCGCCGGAGCGAGAATGCCCCGGGCCGCCCCGCCGGGCGGCCGGGAGGGGCCGATGTCCGGAATCGACGACTTCATCCAGAAGCGGCGCGAGCAGAACCGCGGGATCCTCGAGCAGGACCACCTCGGCCTGAAGCGCTTCTTCGCCCTCGACGAGGCCGCGTACCGGGACGGCGCCCTCCCGGCGGCGACGAAGGAGATGTGCGGCCTCGTCGCCTCGCTCGTCCTCCGCTGCAACGACTGCGTCGACTACCACCTGATCCAGTGCGTGAAGGCGGGCTTCAGCGAGGCGGAGATCGTGGACGGCCTCAACGTCGGGCTCGTCGTGGGCGGCTCCATCGTCATCCCGCATCTCCGGCACGCCGTGAAGACCCTCGAGGAGCTGCGCGGACGGACGGACGTCGCCCTGTGAGAGCCGGCGGGCCGTAACCCCGGGCGCTCTCGCGCGTCTCCCTCGATGAGACGGGCGGCCACCGGCCGCCCGACGGAGGGAGCATGAGTCACCTGTCGCGCCGTTCCGGCCTCCTGCTGTTCG
>DAOMFB010000131.1:0-7622 GCA_035429585.1 Thermoanaerobaculia bacterium | reverse complement strand
CCGAGACCGTCCCGCTGGCGGCGGCTGCGGGGCGGGTCCTCGCCGAGGCCGTCATCGCCGACCTCGACGTTCCGCCGTTCGACACGACGGCCATGGACGGCTGGGCGGTGCCCGCCGCGGCCGCCGCCCGCGCGCCCATGCGGTTCCGGGTGGCGGGGACCCTGGGAGCGGGGGCCCCGGCGGCGGAGCTCCCCCTCGGCTCGGCCCTGAAGCTGATGACCGGCGCGCCGCTGCCGGCGGGAAGCGACGCGGTCGTCCCGGTCGAGGAGGCGCGCCTCGAGGCGGACGGGACGGTCACGCTCCTCTCGCCGCCGAATCCGGGCGCGCACGTGCGGCGGCGCGCCGAGGTGATCGCCGCCGGCGACACCCTTCTCCCCCCGGGCAGCCGCCTCTCGCCGGCGGACCTCGTCCTCGCGGCCGCCGCGGGGCGGGACGCCGTCCGCGTCGTCCGGAGGGCGCGCGCCGGCGTCGTCGTGACCGGTCCGGAGGTCGTTCCGTCGGGAACCCGCCCCGGGCCGGCGCAGATCCGGAACACGAACGGGCCCCTCCTCTTCTCGGCGCTCGCCCGCTTCGGGGCCGAGGCGTTCGACCTCGGGACGGTCTCCGACGACCGGCGGGCCCTCCGCGTCACGCTCGGGAATGCCCTGGCGAGCCGCCTCGACCTCCTCCTGACGACGGGAGGCGTCTCCGCGGGTGAGTTCGACCTCGTCCCCGAGGTCCTCGAGGAACTCGGCGCCCGTCCCGTCTTCCACCGGGTCTCGATGAAGCCGGGCAAGCCCGTCTTCTTCGCCACCGCGGGCCGGACGCTCGTCTTCGGGCTCCCGGGGAACCCGGTCTCGGCGGCCGTGGTCTACGACCTCCTCGTCCGGCCGGCGCTCCGGAAGGCCGCGGGCCTCCTGCCGTCGCTCCCTCCGGCCGTCGCGGCGACCCTCGTCCGGACCGTGGAGAACCGCGGCTCCCGCCGCGTCTTCCAGCCGGCGCGCCTCTCGCGGGACGGCAGCCTCCTCCTCGCCGAGGCCCTTCCGACGAAGGGGAGCCACGACATCGTGGCGCACGCCCGGGCCGACGGACTTCTGGTGCTGGAGCCCGGGGTGCGGCTCAACGCGGGCCAGCGGATCGGCGTTCTCCTCCCCTCGACCGAAACGACGCTCGGCGCCCGGGAATGAGCCCGGGCGGCCGCCGGCGCGTCGCCGTCACCGGCCTCGGCTGCGTGACGCCGATCGGCGTCGGGCTCCCCGCGTTCGCCGAGGGCCTCCGGGAGGCCCGTTCCGGCGCCTCGCGGATCTCCCTGTTCGACGCCTCGGACCTGCCGGTCCGGATCGCGGCCGAGGTGAAGGGTTTCGACCCGGCTTGCGTGATGCCGCCCTCCGAGCTTCGCCACGTCGCCCGCGTCGTCCCGCTCTCCCTCGCCGCGGCGGCCGAGGCGCTCGCCGACGCCGGACTCGACCCGGAGCGCCTGTCGCCGGCGGAGCGGCGCCGCTTCGGCGTCGTCTTCGGCTCGGGCGGCGGACCGGTCGAGTTCTTCGAGCGGATGTACGGGCACTGGTACCGCGGGGACCCGAAGAAGGCGTCCGTCTACTCCATTCCGACGGGGACGATCGGGACGCTGTCGTCGGAGATCTCGATGCGCTTCGGCCTGAAAGGGCCGTCGCACGTCGTCTCGACGGGCTGCACCTCCTCGACGGACGCGATGGCGTACGCCGCGAGGTCGATCGCCCACGGCGAGCGGGACCTCGTCCTCTCGGGGGGCGCCGACGCCGTCATCACGCCCGGCATCATGACCGGCTTCGGGATGATGAAGATCCTCTCCTCCGCCTTCCAGGACCGGCCCGAGCGGGCCAGCCGCCCCTTCGACGCCGCCCGGGACGGCTTCGTCCTCGGCGAGGGAGCGTGGCTCTTCGTCCTCGAGGAGCTCGGCCGCGCCCGCGCGCGCGGCGCCCGGGTCTGGGCCGAGCTGCTCGGCTACGGGGCCACGTGGGACGCCTACCACCGCGTGCGGCTCGACGAGTCCGGCGAGGAGCCGGCCCGGGCGATGCAGGAAGCGCTGGAGGACGCCGGGCTCTCCCCCGCCGACGTCGGGTACGTCCAGTACCACGGCACCTCCACGGTCCTGAACGACCGGATCGAGACGCGCGCGGTGCGGCGCGCGCTCGGCGGGACGGCGCGCGCGATCCCGGGCTCGAGCGTCAAGAGCCAGGTCGGACACCCGCAGGGCGCCTCCGGCGCGGCCGGCGTCGCGGCGACCCTCGTCGGCATGGCCGGGGGCTTCCTCCCGGCCACGATCAACCTCGAGACACCCGACCCCGAATGCGACCTCGACTACGTGCCGAACGCCGTCCGGACGGCCGACGTCGAGTTCGCCCTCGTGAACGGGATCGCCTTCGGCTCGAAGAACTCCGCTCTCGTCCTCCGGAACGGACGCGCCCTCCCGGCATGAGCCTCTGGGTGCCGGACCGCGTCCCCGCCGAGGAGCTTCTCGACGGCGACGTGCCGGCCCACGAGGCCGAGGCGAGCCTCTCGGACATCGAGTGGGTCCACCGGAACCTCGGCGGGCGCCTGATCCTCCGGCGCCGCCTGCTCCCCCTGCTCGAGGCGCTGTCCGGTCCGGAACGGCGCCCCCTCTCGCTCGCGGACCTCGGCTGCGGGTCGGGACACGTCGGGCGCGACCTCGTCGAGGCCTTCGCCCGCCGCGGGGGGCGCCTCACGGTCTTCGGCCTCGACCGGAAGGTCGCGCACGCGCGCCACGCCCCCCGCGGCGTCGCCGCCGCGGCCGACGCGCGGCGCCTCCCCTTCTCGGACGCGAGCGTGGACGTCGTCTTCTCGACGCTCTTTCTCCACCACGTCGCCGAAGACGGGCTCCGGAACGTCCTCGCCGAGTCGCGCCGCGTCGCCCGGAGGGCCGTGATCGCCTTCGACCTCTCGCGCCACCGGGTCGCTCACGCGCTGATCTCCGCCATCGGCCCGCTCGCCTTCCGGACGCGGATCTCGACGCTCGACGGCCGCGCCAGCGTCCTCCAGGCGTGGACGGCTTCCGAGATCGCCTCGCTCGCCGGAGACGTCCTCCCCGGGGCGACCGTCCGGCGGGCCGGCCCCTTCGTCTGGCAGCTCGTCTGGACGAGAACGTGAGCGAGCCCCGGTACGACGTCGCCGTCGTGGGCGGCAGTCTCGCCGGGAGCGCCGCGGCGGCCGCCCTCGCGCGGGGCGGCGCCTCGGTGATCGTCCTCGAGAAGGCGCGCTTCCCGCGCCCGAAGATCTGCGGGGGGTTTCTCTCGCCCGAGGCGGAGCCGGTCCTGGCACGGATGGGAGCCCTGGAAGAGATTCGGGCCGCCGGTCCGGAGACCGTCACGCGCTTCGCTCTCGTGAAGCCGGACGGCCGGCGCGTCGAGGCGGACCTTCCGGCGCCCGTCCTGTCGCTCTCCCGGGAGCGACTGGACGCCCTCGTGGCCGCCGCGGCGGAGCGCCAGGGCGCCCGGATCCGCTTCGGAGAGGCCGCCGGCTTCGTCGAAGGCAATCTCCGGGACGGGTTCGGGGTCAGAACCGGCGACGAGGCGCTGCGGGCCCGCGTCCTCGTGGGCGCCTGGGGACGTTTCAGCCCGCTCGACGGCCGCCTCACGCGGCCGCATCTCCGGCAGACGGCGGCTCTCATCGGGTTCGGAAAGCAGCTCGTCGGAGACGGCTCGCGGCTCGCCGGACGCGCGGTCCTCCACCTGTTCCCGGGCGGCTACCTGGGCCTCTCGCTCGTGGAGGGGGGCGCCGTGAACCTCGCCGCGCTCGCGACGCCGGACGTCGCCCGCGAGGCTCACCAGGACCTCGATGAGCTGCTCGCCCGGCTGAAGACCGGGAGCGCCGCGCTCGCCGCGGACCTCGAGGGCCTCGCCCCCTCCCCCGGGCCCGTTCTCGTCTCGGAACCGGTTCGTCTCGGCCCGCACGGCGCCGTGGCCGGCGACGTCCTCCTCGCGGGAGACGCCGCGGGGGTCATCGACCCGTACACCGGGACCGGAATGGCGCTCGCGCTCCTCTCCGGCGAGGCCGCGGCCGGACCGATCCTCCGGTTCCTCGCCGGCCGGCTCGACGCCGGCGCGCTGAAGCGAGAGCACGCGGACGGCCATCGGGCCCTCGTCGGCCGCCGGTTCGCGTACTCGCGACTCTTCCGGTCCGTCTTCTACGGCGGAGCGCTCTCGCGCCTCGTCGGCCCGGCCGCCGCGCCGCTCGCCCGGCTCGCCGTACGGCTGACGCGCGGCCGATCCACCCGGCGTCCCTCTACTGGAAGTTGAACTCGACGACCTTGCCGTCCTGCATCGCCATCCGGACGAGCAGGTCGTTCCCCCCCGCCTTGAAGGAGAGCTTCCAGAGGTGGATCGCCCAGCCCCGCTGGTTCAGCGTCCCGAGGTAGGTCGGCGTGTAGCCGGCCTTCAGGAGCGGCCCGACCTTCGCCGTCGTCCCATCGAACAAGGCCTTCGTGAGCGCCGCCTTGAAGGCCGGATCGCCCCCGGCGACGAAGGCCTCGTAGTTTCCGCTCTCGAGGGCCCCGATCATCTTCTTGAAGAGCGCCGGCTGTCCCGGCGGCTCGGCGGCGGCGGCGCCGGCGATCAGGACCGCCGCGAGGAGGACGAGGGCCGCGGCCGCGACGCGGCGGCGCCGGGGTTTCGTCGCTTCGGCGAGCTTCATGGCGTCACCGCTTTCCGGCCGGCTTCCTCGCGGCCGGCTTCCGGGCGCGGGCCGGCCGCTTCCCCTTCTTCGGGAAGAGGCCGGTCCGGATCGTCTCGATCTGCTGCAGGTGATGGCGGTCGTGCCCGGCGTACATGAAGACCATCTTCCGGATCGACTCCTCCCCCCGCTCCGCGTGGACGCCGACGCGGTCCCACGCCTCCCGGGGAAGCCGGTCGAGGAGGCCGAGATTCGCCGCCCGGGCCATTGCGAAGTCGTCGATCAGGTCGGCCGTCTTCGCGTTCGAAACCCCGAGGTTCGCCACGAAGGCGTCCTGGTCGTAGCCGCCGATCGCCGGCCGGTCGTGGGACGCGATGAGGCGGTAGCGGCTGCCGAGGATGATCTCGCCGTCCGCGAGGTGAGCTACGATCTCCTTGATCGACCACTTCCCGGGCGCCGGCTTCTTCGCCAGCTGCCGCTCCGTGAGGGAGCGGATCAGCCGCCGCAGCCGGTCGGGCGTCTCGGCCATCGCCTCGACAGGGTCCTCCCCGCCGAGAGCGCTCGCGTACTTCTCCGGGATCACCGGACCGGGGGTTGCCGTCGCCATGGCGTCTCCTTTCGTCACCGGGAGGTGGAGGCTCCGCGCTCGAGCGCGGAGAGGAATCCGAGGTGGGTTCCCTGGAGCCAGTGGCCGCCGTCCACGGGAAGGCAGGCTCCGGTCACGTAGGCCGCGCGCGACTCGTCGGCGAGGAAGGCGATCGCCTCGGCGACCTCCTCCGCCGTGGTGAAGCGGCGCATCGGAATGGAGCTCCGGATCTCCGCCGCGAGGGTCTCGTCCAGCCAGAGGTTCTTGTCCGTCCCCTCCGAGCGGAAGGGCCCCGGCGAGACGGCGTTCGCACGGATCCCGAAGCGCGCCCACTCCACGGCGAGCGTGCGGGTCATCGCCAGGACGCCGGCCTTCGCCGACGCGGAGTGGATGACGCCGGGGCCGGCGCCCCAGGCGTAGTCCGCCACGACGTTGACGAAGCTGCGGGGCCGGCCGTCCGCGGCGTGCGCCTCGATCATCGCGAGGCCGAAGGCGCGCGAGACGAAGAACGTCCCGTTCAGGACGATCTCGATGACGGCGCGCCAGCCGTTCGGAGAGAGCTTCTCCGCCGGGCAGACGAAGTTCCCGGCGGCGTTGTTCACCACGACGTCGAAGGCGCCCCACGCCCCGTGGAGCGCGGCGGCCATCCGCGACACGTCGTCCTCGTACCGGACGTCGCACGTCGCCGCGCGCGCCTCGGCCGCCCCGGCGGCCCGGAGAAGCTCGGCCGCCTCCCGGAGCGGCCCCTCGCGGCGCCCGCAGACCGCCACGCGGGCGCCGTCGCGGGCGAAGCGGAGCGCCGTCGCCCGCCCGAGCCCGCTGCCCCCGCCCGTGACGAGGACGTTCCGCGCGGCCGCCATCTCAGAGGCCCGCTTCGCGAAGGACCTGGCGTTCGGTCATCGACTCCTCGGTGCGGTGGCGGATCCGGCCGGTCGCGTCGTAGACGACCCAGTACGGGACGCGTTCGATCGCCATCTCCCTCCGGAGCACGCCGTCCGGGTCGAGGAGCACGGGGCGGCGATAGGCCCGCGCCAGCCGCGCGCACTCCTTCAGAACGTCGCCGGTCACCACGATGGTCGTCTCGACCCCCTGCGACTCGAGCGCCCGGGCCATCTCGGCGAGCGCCGGGGCGCCTTCCTGGGACCTCGCGTCGGCCCCCACGATGACGAGGAGGCACCCTTTCCCCCGGCAGTCGAGCGGAGAGCCCTGCTCCAGGTTCGCCTCGAAGGCGACGTACTTGGGAAGCGACACGGCCGGGAGGTGCTGCGCGGGCCGGAGGGCCAGCCAGGCGACGACCCCGACGGCGGCGATCGTGCCGAAGATCGTGCTCAGCTTCGGGCCGAGCGGCATCTTCTTCTCGGGGATCCGGATCCGCCGGGTCGTCTGCGTCGCGAAGGACGCGGCGTCCGGCGAGGCCGGCGCGCCCTCCCCCTCGGGAGGAAGGGAGACCGGGGGCTTCGGCGCCCCCGGCGTGCTCAGCGTGCCCATGCCGCTAGTTTAGGTCAGGCGGCGGCCGCGGCGTGACGGCCCGCGGATCAGGGCGCGGCGGGTCCCTTCTTGATCCGGACGACCCCGGCGGCCGTGCGGACGGAGACCTTCGGGCCGCCGCCGCCGAGCTTCCCCTCCGCGCGCTGGATTCCCTCCCGCTTGACCACCGCGATCTCCGGGAACTGCGACAGGATGTAGTCGCCCTCGGCGTCCACCCCCGACACGCGGACGTCCACGTCGCCCCGGTAGTTGGCCGGGAGGACCAGCGTGACGTCGCCGCCCCCCGTCGCCACCTCGACGCCGGGCCTCGCGGCCGAGACGATCTCGCAGACGACCATCCCGCCGGAGGTCTGCGCGACGACGGGACCGCGGACCCTCCGGAGCGTGATGTCGCCCGCCGAGGTCCGCGCCGCGACCGCCCCGCCGGCGGCCTTCACCACGATGTCGCCGCCGCTCGTCGTGAGCCGCGCGTCGCCCGAGACGCTCCCGACGCGGATCTCGCCCCCCATCGTCGTCGTGGTCAGGTCTCCGGTCACGGACTCGACGGAGACCTCCCCGCCGGCGGTCGAGAGCTCGGCCCCCTTCCCCGCCGAGACGACGCGAATCTCGCCCCACTGCGTCGCGACCTTCACCTTCCCGGCCACCCGCCCCAGCCGGACGTCGCCCGGGACGTCGGTCGCGACGAAATCCCCGGCGACGTCGCCGCGGACGACCGGCCGGCCGAAGTCGGGCGGCTCCGGAGGCTCGGGCGGCTCCGGCACCGTGACGTGCGGCGCCGTCATGCCGACGGGCCGGGGCGGGCGCGGCGGCTGCGGCATCTCGACGATCCGCGCGTGCCGGGCCGGAAGGAGGGGCCGGGCCTGGGACTCGGCGGTCCCGTCGGCCCGCAGGACGAACCGGC
>DAOMFB010000130.1:0-7658 GCA_035429585.1 Thermoanaerobaculia bacterium | reverse complement strand
CCGTCAAGCCGCCGCTCGAGGCCCCCCCGGACCAGGGGCCATCCGGAGGTGGCGGCCAGGGGGATCAGCGTCAGGACGAACCAGTGGATGACGGAGAGCGCGTTCATCAGGAACGCGAATCCCAGCCACGCCGCCCGCTTCCGGCCGGGCTTCCGGAGGTAGAGGACGACGGCCTCGGCGAGGAGCGGGATCCAGCCGGAGAAGAGGTAGTTGACGTGGGAGAGGTGCTGGAACCGGAAGGGGACGAAGGCGAAGCCGATCCCCGCGATGAAGGCCGCTCCCGTCGAGCCCGTCAGCGTCCGCGCGAGACGGAAGGCGCCGTAGCCCGAGAAGGCGAAGCCGAGAAGCGTCAGGAGGCTCTGGGCGGTGAGCGGACGGAGCCCCAGGGCGAAGAGCGGGAAGAGGGGGAGCGCGAGGCCGTAGTTGTGCTCGCTGAAGGCGAGCGTGTAGCGGTACGGAAAGAAGATGTTTCCCTGGAAGAGATTCAGCGGGTCGTGGAAGGTCTGGTGGAAGTCCCACCAGAGGATCCACGAGTTCAGGTACGGGTCGCCCCAGTCGGCCGCCGTGTCGCGCAGGTGCCGCGCCCACGGCCACGTCATCACGACCGTCAGGACGAGGAAGCCGGCGAACGCGAGGAGCTCCCGCGTGGCGGGCCGGAGCTTCGGGGTCGCACCGTCCGGCTCCGCGCTCACGCCGGCGATTCTACGGAGCGGGGAGGCGGCGCGGAGCGCGCTCCGGAGCGCCATCGCCACGAGGACGAGGAGGGGGATCGAGAGCTGGATCAGGAAGCGGTTCCAGGTGGGATGGACCATCACGGCCCCTGGCCACGGCGTGATGCCGTAGGCGAGGAGGTAGGTCCCGACGGCGCCGGCGAGCGCGAGGAGGAGCGGTCGGGCGGGACGCCGCGCGAAGGCTCCGGCTCCCGCGAGGAGGACGACGGGCAGCCCCCACCAGAATCCGCCCCACGGCTCCGGATCGGTCATCTCGCGGAACATCGGCCCGGGGAGGACCGGGAGCCTCTTCAGCGTCTCCGTGACGACCGGCAGGGTCCGGAGCTGCACGTCGTACTTCTCGTCGTAGCGATTGGCGATGCCCGACTTCCACGAGAGGAGGAGGGCGGCGGACGCCGCCGCGACGAGCGCGGCGAGGACGACGGGTCGGAGCGCGCGAGCGGCGGACTCCTTCCGCCGCCGGGCCCGGAGGAGGGCCGCCGCGCCGGCTGCGGCGAGCGCGATGATCGCGAGCGGGAGCCCTTCGTTCTTCGCGAGGACGCCGGCACCGAGGAGAAGCCCGGCCGCGACGCCGGTCGAGGCCGCCGCACGCGACGCGAGCAGGAGGAGCAGCCCCCCGCCCCAGAAGCAGGCCAGCGGAAAGTCGGCGTAGGCGGTTCCCGCGCCCCCGTCGAGCACGTCCGAGGACCAGAGCGGAACGAGAGCCGCGGCGAGCGCCACGAGGGCCGCCGCCGGCGTCCCGGCCCGCCGCTCCGCGGCGTCGAAGAGGAGGAGGAGGAACGCGGGGAAGAACGCCGCGTAGAGGGGACGGACGACACGGCTGTCGTCCGTCGCGGAGAAGATCTCCTGCACCGCCACCTGTGCGAGCGGAAGGAGCGGCGGGTACTGGGGGTGGGAGACGTACCACCGCTCCTCGCGGAGGACCGGGGAGTTCACCGTGTGGTCGGCCCGGATCCACCGCGCCGCCGCCACCCACGTCATCTGGCCGTCCCAGTCGCGCGTGACCTCGGAGACGGCCGTCGAGAAGGCGCCGACGGCGACGAGGGCGCCGACGATTCCGGCGGCCGCCACGGCGAGTCGGCGGGGAACCGACGGCCGACGCATCGCGGTCTCCGCCGCCGGGGACCGCCTGCGGGGAACGAGGGCGAACGCGGCGAAGACCAGGAAGATGGGGAGGATCGTCCGGCGCGCGAGCGGCGCTCCCGCGAGGTGGTCGAGCGCGAAGAGGAGCGAGGTCACGCCGGAGACGCCGAGGAGCCACGCCCAGGCGAGCCGTCGGAAGAACGGCCGTCCGTCGAGGGCGGGGAAGAACCGCAGGAGACCGTTCCCAGCGAGGAGGAAGAGCGCGATGCCGCCGAAGCCTGCGAGGAGCCGCGCCGCGAGGGTCACCGGCGGGCCTCGCGGCGAAAGTACTCGATCGTCTCGAAGACCTCGGGTCCCGGCGGGTTCGCCCGCGCGACGACGACCCACCGCGGGGCGTCGGGAGGGGGCGCGACGGCGAGGGGCTTCTCGAGGAGGACGGGCCGGCGGGGCGCCAGATGGGAGCGGACGAGGAGGTCCCCGTGCCAGTCGTCCCCCGGGACGACGTAGTACGCCGCGCCGGGCGGGACCACGGCCACCACCTTCGCGAGCGCGGCGACGTACTCCGGCGACCAGGAGCGGGAGAGCGCCTCCTCCTCGCTCTCGTGGACGTTCTTCAGGGCGTTCCGAAGCCGCTGGTGGGCGAGGTCGAGCGCGGGTGGGGCGGCGAGAACGACGAACGCCGCGAGCGCCGCCGGCCCGGCGAGCGACAGGAGAGCCCGGACGACCCGGAGGTCGTCTCTCCAGCGCCTCGCCCCGTTCCCCGCGGCCTCCGGCATCCGGCCGCGATGATATCGGGCGGCCTCAGCCGCGCGAGCGCATCAGGTTGAACTTCGCCAGCTCGGCGTAGGTGACCGTCGAGTCGAGGTCTTCCCGCGCGATGCGGAGGCTCTGGACGAGCCCTTCGAGGACCAGCTCCATCAGGAGCGCCCGCTCGTAGGGGTCCTTCGGCTTCGCGTGGGCGAGGACGAGGTCCGCGAGGCCGTCCACCGACTCGAGCGCCCTGAGGTGCTCGGCGAAGGACGTCTCGTCGGAGAGGACGATCTTCCTCTCCTTCGCGAAGTGGGCGACGATCCGGTCGTACGGCCCGGCCGCCGCGGGCTTCTCGGCGCTCCGGCGCTCCGGAACCTTCTCGAGGGCGACGGGGCCCGCCTCGTCCTCCTCGAAGTCGTTGCGGCTCCGGCGGGCGCGCTCGGCGCGGCCCCGCGGCCCCTCGACCGGCGGGAAGGTCGCCTCGAAGAGCGCTTTCACGGCGTCGCCGATCAGCTTCTTGGCCACGATCTCGGCCCCCTGCTGCTCCCCCTCGAAGACCATCTCGACCTTTCCGGTGATGGCCGGGAGGGTCGCGAAGAGGTCGACGAGCCGCGGGGCGACGACCATCTCCCCGGTCTTCAGCGCGCGTTGCTCGAGGTTCGAGACGAGGAGCTCGCGGGCCGCGATCGGCATCCGGGCCGAGACGCCGGAGGACTGGTCCACCAGCTCGCTCCGGCGCGCCACGAAGGCGATCTCCTCCACGAGGAGCTTGACCGTGTCGCCGAGGAGGACCGTGACCCCCCCGAGCTCGCGCTCCGTCCACGACTCCTGCTCCGTGATGGCGGCCGCCACGGAGACCGTCATCGGGTAGTGCGTCAGGATCTGGGAGGCGATCCGGTCCTTCAGGGGCGTGATGATGTTCCCGCGGTTCGTGTAGTCCTCGGGGTTGGCCGAGAAGACCATCAGGATGTCGAGCGGGATCCGGACGGGGAAGCCGCGGATCTGCAGGTCGCGCTCCTCGAGGATGTTCAGGAGGCCGACCTGGATGCGCGGCTGCAGGTCCGGCAGCTCGTTGATGGCGAAGATGCCGCGGTTCGTGCGCGGGATGATCCCGTAGTGGATCACCTCCTCGTCGCCGAACGACTTCTTCAGCGTCGCGGCCTTCACCGGGTCGACGTCGCCGATCAGGTCGGCGATCGTCACGTCCGGGGTGGCCAGCTTCTCGCGGTACCGCTCCTCCCGCGGGACCCACTCGAGCGGCAGGTCGTCGCCGGCGCCGGCGGCCATCCGCCGCCCGTAGGCGGTGAAGGGCTCGAAGGGGGACTCGTTCAGCGGCGAGCCGGCGACGATCGGCATCTCCTCGTCGAGGAGGCCGACGAGCGCCCGGAGGATCCGCGTCTTGGCCTGCCCGCGGAGGCCCAGGAGGATGACGTCGTGCTTCGCGAGGAGGGCGTTGACGAGGGCGGGGATCACCGTCCGCTCGTAGCCGAGGACCCCGGGGAAGACGTTCTCTCCGGCCCGGAGCTTCGCGATCAGGTTCTGACGGATTTCGTCGCGGACGCTCCGGGGCCGGTAGCCGGCTTCCTTCAGCTCGCCGAGGGTCGAAGGGCGGTCGTTCATCGTCCTGACTCTACGACGGGCCCGGGGCCGGGGGTTTTACCGGTGCTGGCCGAACTCTCCGGCCGCAGCCTCCGTCGCCGACGGCGACGCGGCGGGAGCCGGAGCCGACCGGACGACGACGTCGGCCGCGCGGAGCGTCAGGGCGACGGCCGCCTGCGGCGTCTCGGCGTACCGGACGACGACGTAGTCCTTCACCCGGAGCTCGTCGGCCGAGACGGGCGCCTTGCCGCGGAGGAGCTTCGTGTCGGGCGTCAGGGCGAGCGTCACGGTGCGGCGGGCGGGCTTCTGTCCCTTTTGGGGTGCGGAGGCGACGGTTTCGCGCACGGCCACGATCCGGAGCGCCGGATCGACGTAGGTGATCTCGCCGGCGACGAAGCGGGTGGTCTGGGGGGCCGCGGAGGCCGCAACCGCGGTCCTTGGAGTCGTTTGGACGTCCTTCCCCCCGGCCGAGGCCAGGACCACGGCGGCGACGAGGGCGGGCAGGAACCGCAGGCTCACGCCTCCTTCGACGCAGGAGGCGTGCCGGGGGTTACGAGAGCTTCCGGATTCCGAACTTCTCGAGCCGGTACTGGAGCGTCCGGTAGGTCAGGCCGAGGAGGCGCGCGGCCTTCGCGATGACCCACCCCGACTTCTCCATCGCCTGGACGATGAGCTGCCGTTCGAACTCCTCGATGTCGACTCCGTCGGGCGGGATCTCGAAGCCGTAGGGGCGCGCCGCGGGCGCGGTCCGGAGGCGGATCTCCACGGGAAGGTCTTCCGGCCGGACGACGTTCCCCTCGCAGAGAAGGACGGCCCGCTCGACGACGCTCTCGAGCTGCCGGACGTTGCCCGGCCAGGGCGAGCGGAGGATCAGGTCCATCGCCTCCGGCGACACGTCGGCCACCGCCGTGCCGTGGGCGGCGTTCGCCTTCTCGAGGAAGCGCCGGACGAGCGCGGGGATGTCGCTGGCGCGCTCGCGGAGCGGCGGGAGGACGATCGGGATGACGTTGAGCCGGTAGAAGAGGTCCTCGCGGAACTGGCCGGCCTTCATCATCGCCTCGAGGTCGCGGTTGGTCGCCGCCACGACGCGGACGTCCACCGGGATCGTCTCGGTTCCGCCGACGCGCTTGACCTCCTTCTCCTGCAGGGTCCGGAGGATCTTCCCCTGGAGCGGGAGCGAGAGGTCGCCGATCTCGTCGAGGAAGAGGGTCGAGAGCGAGGCGGCCTCGAAGAGCCCGATCTTCCGCGCGTCCGCCCCCGTGAACGAGCCCCGCTCGTGCCCGAAGAGCTCGCTCTCGAGGAGGTTCTCCGGGATCGCGGCGCAGTTGATGGCGTGGAAGGTCTTCGGCGCCCGCGCCGAGCGCGCGTGGACGGCCCGGGCGACCAGCTCCTTGCCGGTCCCGGACTCGCCGCGGATCAGGATCGTGGAGTTCGTCGGGGCGATCTTCTCTACGAGGCGGAAGACCTCGCGCATCGACGCGCTCTCCCCGACGATCGCCTCGAGGCCGTCGTCCTTCAGCCGCCGCTCGAGGCGGAGCGTCTTCTCGGCGAGGCGGAAGGCCTGGAGCGCCCGCTCGACCCGGAAGAGGAGCTCGTCGGCCACGATCGGCTTCGACATGTAGTCGAAGGCGCCGAGCTGGTGCGCCTCGCGCGCCCGTTCCACGGAGCCGTGCGCCGTGACGAGGATGACCTTCGGCGGGAGCGGGCCCTCCTGGAGCGCCTTCACGACCTCGATCCCGGAGAGCCCCGGCATCTTCAGGTCGGTCAGGACGACCTCGGGGCGGGAGACGGCGGCCTTCGCGAGCGCCTCCCGGCCGTCCGCCGCGACGGTGACGCGGTACCCCTCGTCCGACAGGAGGGCCTGGAGCGACTCGCGCTGGTGCTTCTCGTCGTCGACGACGAGCACGGAGGCGTCTCCCACGGGGCGATGCTAGCGCACGCCCGCCGGCTCAGGCGGCGGCCGGGAGCGTGATCGAGAAGCGCGCGCCCTCGGAACCGTCCGTCCGGTTGCCGGCCGCGACCCGCCCGCCGTGCTCCTCGACGATCCGCTTGACCATGGCGAGGCCGAGACCGACCCCTCCCTCCCGCTTCGAGAAGTAGGGCTCGAAGAGCCGGGGAAGGTCCTCGGGCGTCAGGCCCGGCCCCGTGTCCTCGACGGCGATCGTCACGGCGCGCCCGCCCGGGCCGGTTCCGGCCTCGGCCGAGACGCGGAGCGTTCCGCCCGCGGCCTCCATCGCCTGGACGGCGTTCTGGACCAGGTTCCAGACGGCGGACTTCAGGAGCGACGCGTCGACCCAGGCCGGCGGGAGGTCGGACGCCACCCGCCGCTCGACCGTCACGCCGGCCCGCCCGGCGGTCTCGGAAAGGTCCGAGAGCGTCGCCTCGAGGAGGGCGCCGACGTCGACGGGCGCCGGCGTGATCGTGAGGGGCCGGCCGAAGGCGAGGAAGTTGTTGATCAGCGTCGCGAGACGGTTGATCTCCTCGCGCAGCGACTCGATGCGGGCCGCGTACTCGCTTCCGGCCCCGTCCTCGGCCGGGCGGTGGCGGCGCTTCAGGACGTCGAGGCCGAGCGAGAGGGCGTTGAGCGGGTTCTTGATCTCGTGCGCGAGCCCCGAGGCGAGCTGGCCGATCTCGGCGCGCTTCTCCGCCGCGGAGAGGCGCGCCTCGAGGACGTGCCGCTCGCGAAGCCGCTCGGTCATGTGGTTGAACGCCGCGGCGAGCTGGCCGATCTCGTCCTCGCGGTCCACTTCGACCGTCACGTCGAACCGCCCCTCGGCGACGCGCTCGGCGCCTTCCGCCAGCCGCTCGATCGGCCGGGTGGCGTTCCGGATCAGGACGAGGAGGACCGCGATGCCGATGGCGAAGACGCCGAGGAGCGCGAAGAGGCGCCGCCGGAAGTTGTCCTCCAGCTGCGCCCGGATGTTCTCGAGGTTGTAGTCGAGATGGATGCGGCCCATGAACTTGCCGTCGACCACGACGGGGATCTCCAGCGTCCGGTTGGTCGGGCCTTCCCCGACGACGCCGGAGATGAGGAAGGAGCGCGGCGCCCTCGCCTTCTTCTTCCCGGCGGACGGCGCCGGAAACGGCTGCCCCTTCTCGTCGGACACGGTGATGTCCCGGAGGCCCCGGGCCTCGAGCGTCTTGACGAGGTCCGCGAGGACCTGCTCGTCCTTCCATCCCTTCTCGCCGACCTGCGTCTGCGCGAGCTCGATGGCCTTGGCGAGCGCCTGGTACGAGGCGTCCGCCTCCTCCAGCGTCTCGTTCCGGGTCCGGAGGTAGACGAGCGCCTCGGCGAGCGCGGCGAGGACGAGAATCCCCACCATCGTCAGCCCGAGACGGCTGGAGAGGGGGAGGCCCCGGAAGCCGGACGTCCTGCTCACGGCGTCAGGATCCCCTCGACCGACCGGACCGTGAAGAAGGCGCCGAAGAGGACGAGCAGCACGCCCGCGAAGATCGTCGAGCGCTTCACCCAGACGCCCGCGCGGGCGGTGACGG
>DAOMFB010000129.1:0-7678 GCA_035429585.1 Thermoanaerobaculia bacterium | reverse complement strand
GTTCCACGGCGAAGGCCGCCAGGATCCCGCCTACTGCATGATGTGCCACACCGACCAGCGCAAGTACGGCCGCACCGAGGGCACGCTCGTGAACGGCGTGGTCAGCTCCAACGGCAAGTTCCGCGGCCACGGCGCAGGCGACGATCCGGTAGGCCGGGTCGTCCGGCTCGCCGTCCAGGACGCCGTAGTAGCGGAGCGCCGAGGCGATCCGCTTGGCGTCCTCCACGCCCTGCGGGAGGGAGAACGCGTTCATCGACCCGAGCTCCACCGTGAAGCCGTCCACGAACCGGCGGACGTCGGGGCGCCCGACCCGCTTGAAGGCCTCCGACAGGTCGTTCCACGGCACGAACGCCGCCTCGTCGAGCGCCCCCGCGAAGCGGGGCGGCACCTCGAGGACGAACGGGATCCCGAAGGCGCGCGTGGCGGCGATCGCGCCCTCCGGCGCGTAGAGGTAGCGCGGGGCCCGGTCGCCGGTGTGAAGGTCCAGGACGACGTCCGCCTCGACGGCGATCTCCTGGATGGCCAGGGCGAACTCGAGGCGGGCGTCGAGTCCCCACGTCGCCGCCGAGTCGCGGATGGCCTGGAGCGCGGCCTTCATCGCCTCGCGGAAGCCGTCCTTGATCTCGGAGAGCGTCGCGTCGCGGTGCACGGCGGCGAAGGCGTCGACGTCGACGTACGGGGCCGAGCTGGCCCGCGAGGGGCCCGTCAGGTAGAGGTAGCCGCGGTTGAAGTTCTGGCCGGAGGCGAAGTCGTAGACGCCCGCCACGTAGTCCCCGACCTGCTGGTTGGCCCCGATCGGGTTGACCCGCGGCACGAGGATCAGGCTGCCGCGCGGCGGCTCCTTCTCGATCAGGTCGAAGAGGGCGAGGATCGCCGCGTTTCCCTGGAGCTCGCCGCCGTGCACGTTGGCCTGGACGTAGGCGAGCGGGCGCTCGTTCCGGCCGTGGCAGTGGAAGACGGGCGCCGTCAGGGCATGCCCCGTCGCATTGGTCCTGAGGACGATGTCCCGTCGTTCCCAGCGCGCGGTCACAGGGGCCTCCGGGCCCAGTCTAGTCCGTCCGGCCCCGTTGGGGGCGTGACGCGCCCCACGCTCGGGCGGCGGGCGGATAATCCGCGGGCCATGGCCGCTCCGGAACGGACGGACGACGTCCCCTCGGTCTACTCGATCCGGTCGCACTTCCCGGCCCTCGAGCGGACGGAGGGGGGGCACCCGGTCGCCTTCTTCGACGGCCCGGGCGGAACGCAGGTGCCCCGGGCCGTCGCGGCCGCCGTGTCGGACTACCTCCTCCACCACAACGCGAACACCCACTGGCGCTACCCGACGAGCCAGGAGACCGACGCGATGCTCGCGTCGGCGCGGTCCGCGGTGGCGGACTTCCTGGGCGGCGACCCCTCCGAGGTCGCCTTCGGGGCGAACATGACCACGCTGACCTTCCACCTGGCGCGCGCGCTCGCCCGGCGCTGGGCGGCGGGGGACGAGATCGTCGTCACCGACCTCGACCACCATGCCAACGTCGACCCGTGGCGGGCCCTCGAGCGGGAGAGGGGCGTCGTCGTGAAGGCCGTTCCGGTCCTCCGGGAGACGGCGCAGCTCGACCTCGGGGCCCTCGCGGGCCTCCTCGGCCCGAAGACCCGCCTCGTCGCCGTCGGCGCCGCGTCGAACGCCGCCGGGACGATCAACGACGTCGCGAAGATCGCCGCGCTGGCGCACGGGAACGGGTCGCTCGTCTTCGTGGACGCGGTCCACTACGCCCCGCACGCCCTTGTCGACGCGGGCGCCCTCGGCGCCGACTTCCTCGCCTGCTCCCCCTACAAGTTCTACGGCCCCCACGCGGGCGTCCTCTGGGGACGCCGGGACCTGCTCGAGTCGCTCGACGTCCCGAAGCTCCGTCCCGCGCCGGACGAGGCCCCGTACCGCCTCGAGACGGGGACCCTCGACCACGAGGGAATCGTCGGCACGGGCGCGGCGGTCGACTTCCTCGCCTCGCTCGCGGGACCGGGCCCCCGGCGGGCGGCGCTCGCGCGGACCTTCGCCGCCCTGCACGACCGGGGAGAGTCGCTCCTCCGGCGGATGTGGGAGGGGCTGTCGGCCGTTCCGGGGGTGACGCTCTACGGACCTCCGCCCGGAGCGCCCCGCACGCCGACCGTCTCCTTCGCCGTCGCGGGGCACGACGCGGGCACCGTCGCCCACGAGCTCGTCCCGCGCGGCGTCTACGTCTCGCACGGAGACTTCTACGCCTCGACCCTCGTGGCGGCGCTCGGCCACGCGGACGACGGCCTCGTCCGCGCCGGATGCGCCTGCTACACGACCGAGGACGAGGTCGACCGCCTCGTCGCCGGCGTCCGGGAGATCGCCCGGGACTGAGCCCTCACCGCGCCACGCGGAACCAGGTCGAGACCTTCCCCTCGCCGGAGCGCCCGCCCGCCGCCCGGATCTTCTCGAGGTCGAGGGTGACGGTGACGGTCTCGCCGGGAGAGAAGTCGCGCCCCGGCGCGAAGCGGAGGAGCTGGTCCTCGGCCTGGTACGAGATCGTGCCGGGCAGCTCTCCGGAGACCGATCCGAGCGCGCGGATGGCGTCGCTCTCGAACCCGTCCGGCGGAAGCGCGGCGCTGACGAGGAAGTTGACGGTCACCCTCCGGGCCGCGACGACCGACCCCGGGGCGGGGAAGACGTCCACGGCCGACGGGACCGGCCCGTCCGGGTGCGCGGCGGATGTGGCGAGCAGGACGACGCCGACGACGACGTCGGGCGGGATGGGGGGGAGCGGCGGGAGCTTTCCCTTCGACGCGGCGTCGACGGTGAAGTAGATCAGCGCGGCGGCCGCGATGGCTCCGAGGACGATCCATCCCGTCGGGACCTTCTTCAGGACCACGCGGAGCGTCGTCTTCTGGCCGGCGGCCAGGTCGAAGGTCTTCCCGCTCGGGTCCTTGAGCGGCTCGATGTCCCCCTCCGGGGTGATCCGCTTCGTCACCGAGATCCGGTACCGCCCGGGGGGAATTTCGGGCAGGGCCCACATGCCGGACATGGACCGGCCGACGAGCGACTCCCGGCCGCCGTCGACCCGGAAGATCTCCGAGAGGACGGGGTAGCTGACGAGGCGGAACGCGTCGCGCTGCTCCGGCGTCTCGAAGATCAGGACTTCGACGCTCCCCGTGGACGGCGGCGCCGGTGCCGCCGCGCCGTCGGTCGCGACCGGCGTCTTCTCGACGCCGACGGAGACGCAGCCGTCCAGGGCGAGTGGCGCGAGAGCCACGAGGACGGCCAGGACGACCGGGCGCGGGGGCTTCCTCATCGCGTCCTTTCGCTGCCGGAAGCATGCCACCCCTTTCCGTCCCCGGCGCTGGACGGGGCCCGGCCGGCATGCAAGGATCGGGGCGTGAGTAAGGCGTATGTCCCGGGCGACGTCCGGCTGCGGGGGAGGGGCACGGCCGCGAACCCGCCCAACCGGTTCGAGCGGCTCCGCCACGTGGTGGAGGCGGACGACCTCCCCGCGGCCCCCGACCCGGAGGCGCCGGCGCTCCGGACGACGTTCCATCGCGACGCCTCCCGGACGATCCTGGCGACGAACGACAGCCCGGACATCCCCTTCGACGTCAGCCTCAATCCGTACCGCGGCTGCGAGCACGGCTGCGCCTACTGCTACGCCCGCCCCACGCACGAGTTCCTCGGCTTCTCGGCCGGGCTCGACTTCGAGTCGCGGATCCTCGTGAAGGAGGACGCGCCCGAGCTCCTCCGGAGGGAGCTGTCGCGGCGCGGGTGGCGGCCGCAGGTCGTCGCCCTCTCCGGCGTCACCGATCCGTACCAGCCCGTCGAGCGGAAGCTCCGGCTCACCCGCCGGTGCCTCGAGGTCTTCCTCGAGTTCCGGAATCCCGTCAGCCTGATCACGAAGAGCGACCTCGTCGTCCGGGACGCCGATCTCCTCGCGGCCCTCGCCGTGTTCGGCGCCGCGGCGGTCGCGGTCTCGATCGCCACGCTCGACGACGCCGTGGCCCGCGCCCTCGAGCCGAGGGCGCCGTCCCCGCGCGCCCGGCTCGAGGCCGTCGGGGCCCTGGCAGCGGCCGGCGTCCCCTGCGGCGTCTACACGGCGCCCGCCATCCCCGGGCTGAACGACCACGAGATCCCGGCGATCCTCGCGGCGGCGAAGCGGTCGGGGGCGCGCTGGGCCGGCGTCGTCCCGCTGCGCCTTCCGGGGGCGGTGGCGGGGCTCTTCGTGGACTGGCTCGACCGCCACCTGCCGCTCCGGAAGGAGAAGATCCTCGGGCGGCTCCGGGACGTCCGCGGCGGGCGCCTGAACGACCCGGACTTCGGCTCGCGGATGCGGGGCGACGGGGCGATCGCGGAGCAGATCGGCGCGCTCTTCCGCGCCGCCGCCCGCCGGGAAGGCCTCGGCGAGGAGGGGCCGGAGCTCTCGGCGGCGTCGTTCCGCGTCCCGTCCGGCCCGCAGCTCCCGCTCTTCCCGTAATATCCCGCCTCCGATGGCGAAGCCCGAGGCCCCCGTGGAGCGCCTCCGCACGACGTGGCGCGGCCTCGCCCCGATGCCGGGCGGGAGATGGGTCTTCTCGAAGCTCTTCTCGCGCTTCATCCCGTACTCGGGGACCGTTTCCCCGGAGATCCTGGAGCTCGCCCCCGGTCGCGCCGTCATCGCCATCGAGGACCGGCGCCGGGTCCGGAATCACCTCCGGAGCGTCCACGCGATCGCCCTCGCGAACCTCGGGGAGATGTCGACCGGCCTCGCGCTCGGCTTCGGGATGCCCGACGGCACCCGGTCGATCCTCGTCCGGCTCTCGTGCGAGTACCTGAAGAAGGCGCGCGGGCGGCTCGTCGCCACCGCCGAGGCGCCCGCCGTCGACCCGTCCGGGACGCGGGACTACGAGGTGACGAGCCTCGTCCGCGACGCCGGGGGCGACGTCGTGGCGAAGACCGTCGCCGTCTGGAAGGTGGGGCCCGGGAGATGAAGAACCGCTTCACGGAGATGGCCCGGGTCGAGGTGCCGCTCCTCTGCGGGCCGATGTACCCCTGCTCGAACCCCGAGCTCGTCGCCGCGGTCTCGGAGGCCGGGGGCCTCGGCGTCATCCAGCCGCTCTCGCTCGTCTACGTCCACGGCCTCGGGTTTCGCGAGGGGCTCCGGAGGATCCGGAGCCTGACGCAGAAGCCCGTCGGCCTGAACATCCTGACGGAGAAGTCCCTCTCGGCCGTCTACCGGAAGCGGATGGAGGAGTATTTCGAGGCCTCGCTCGAGGCCGGGATCCGCTTCTTCATCACGGCCCTCGGGAACCCCGACTGGGTCGTGAAGAGGGCGCACGCGGCCGGGGCCGTCGTCTTCCACGACGTCGTCGACCGGAAGTGGGCGGAGAAGGGGCTGGCCGAGGGGGTCGACGGCCTCATCTGCGTGAACAGCCGCGCGGGAGGGCACGCCGGGAGGAAGACGCCCCGGGAGCTCCTCGCGGAGCTCTCGGACCTCGGCGTTCCGCTCGTCTGCGCCGGAGGGGTCGGGAGCGAGGCCGAGTTCCGCGCGATGCTCGACCTCGGCTACGAGGCGGTCCAGATGGGGACCCGCTTCATCGCGTCCGAGGAGTGCTCGGCCCACCCGGACTACAAGCAGGCGATCCTCGACGCGACGGAAGAGGACGTCGTCCTGACGGAGCGGATCACGGGCGTTCCCCTCTCCATCATCCGGACGCCGTACGTGGAGAAGATGGGGACGAAGGCGGGGCCGATCGGGCGCTGGATGCTCTCGGGGCACCGGACGAAGCACTGGATGCGCGCGATCTACTCCGTCCGCTCGGCGTTCCAGCTGAAGAGCGCCTCGATGAAGGGGGCGTCCTCGAAGGACTTCTGGCAGGCGGGGAAGAGCGTCGCGACGATCCGGTCGGTCGAGCCCGCCGGCGCCATCGTCCGGCGGTTCGCGGCCGCGGCGGGCTGAGGCCGCCCCGGGGCGTCCCGGGTCAGGCGGCTCCCGCGCCGGACTCCCGGGGCTCGCCGGCATCGGCGGCCTCTTCGGGCGGCGCCGCGGGGACGGCGAGTCGGAGGGCGATCAGGATCTCGCGGCTCCGGAAGCCCTGCGTCAGGTCCATGGCGACGTGGGCGAGGATCGAGGGGAGGAGCGAGCCCGTCGCCAGGACGGGAACCGTGAAGATCGCCCCGCCGACGGCCGTCCGGAGGAGGACCTTCCGCCCCCGGTAGGCGTGGCCGGCCGCGAAGCCGCCGACGGACAGGAGCGCGGCGAGGAGCGTGGAGCCCGTGAGATCCGCCAGGAAGCCGAGGCAGAACCCCCGGTAGACGTACTCCTCGACGATGCCGGCGACGAGGACGAGGCCGACGAACGCGAGCTTCTCCCCGGACGACTCGGGGACGATCGCGCTGAGGCCGAGGCCGACGGGACGTCCGCGCAGCTTCCGGACCAGAGGGCGCGCGAGCCACGCCGCCGCGAGCGCGAGGAGGGTCCCCGCCGCCCACGCGAGAAGGCGCCCGGCGGGGAGGGGGGCGCCGAGCCCTCGGAGGCCGTACGGCGTCCCGAGGAGATCCAGCACCGTCGTGACCGCTCCGAGCAGGAGGAGCGACGCCGCCGCCACGGCATAGAGCCGGAGGCGCGACCGCCGGGGCTCCTCGAGGCGGTGCTGCCCGCCCGCCGAGAGGGCCGGAAGCACCGTGAAGAGACCGACGACCCACGCGAGAGCGAGAAGGCGGACCGTCATCGGAGCCGGCTCACGATACCCCGCCCGGCCCCGGAGATGCTGCTAGAGTGATCCGGCGCCCCCGGCGCGGGAGGTCCCCATGAACGACGACCGGCCCGGACCCGACACCGCGGCGGCGAAACCCGGCGAGCACTCCCGCCGCGTCCACGAGGCGTTCGACGACCTCGACGCCTCGCTCGGCGATCGCGCGACGCCGGAGGTGCGCGCCTCCGTCGACAAGCTCCGCTCCGCCGTCCTCGAGCGCGACGCCGCGCGCCTGCGCGGCCAGCTCTCCGACGTGAAGGCCCGTCACGGCTGGCTCTACGGGGAGCTGACCCTCCACCCGCGCGTGGCCGAGCTCGTCAACGAGCTGGCGCTGATGGGTCTCTAGCCGGCGCGGCGCGCGCCCCGGGAACGTCAGACCCGGGGCTCGAAGCGAAGGGTGCCGCAGGTCTCCTCGGCCCCGGGGTCCATCCGGACCCGGAGGCGGTATGTCGCACCCGACGGAGGGATGTCGGGGATCAGGATGCGGACGGGGAGCAGGAAGCCCCGACCGGGTGCGAGCGCCGCCGGATAGGCGAGCATCGGGAGCTGCCGGACGACGAGCGGGATCTCGCCCTCGTCGCCGAGGAGGACGATCTCGAGAAGGGGACCGACGGCCGAGCGCGACTCCCAGGGACGGTCGGTCCGGTTCCGGACCTCGACGTGGAGGATGACCCCGTCGCCCGACCGGGCGCTCTGGGGGTCGGGGACGAGGAGGCGCTCCGGAAGACGCAGCTGCAGGGAGAGAAGGCCCTCTTCCGAGGGCGCGGAGGCCGGGCCCTTCGAGCCGCCGATCCTCATGAGCTCATGGCCTCACCTCGTCCGGGGCGCCGGAGGGGCGAAGGACCCGGACACGCTTCCTGAAGACGCTCCCGGAGATGCAAGGCCCGAGCCGCCCCGACGGGGGGCCGGACCCGGTGTTTCCCGACCACAACCAGCCGGCCGGGGGCGGGGGGCGGGC
>DAOMFB010000128.1:0-7716 GCA_035429585.1 Thermoanaerobaculia bacterium | reverse complement strand
CCTCCACCTCTACTGCTGGTAACCCCGCCACCGGGGCGCTCCACGGCCGGCGCCGCGGCCGGGGTCCTCCGCCCCGCGCCCCTCGCCGGCTGACGCGTCTCCGCCGTCCGTTATAGTCGGTGCCGGACGGGGAGACGGCCGACCGAATGACCCGACGGAGCCTCCTGGCGCTCAACTTCGCCGCCGTCGCGGTCTTCTCCGATCTCTACATCACCCAGCCGATCCTCCCGATCCTCACGGCGCGCTTCGGCGTCGCCCCGGCCACGGCGGGGCTCTCGGTCTCGGTCGTCGTCCTGATGATCGCCCTCGTCTCGCCGGTCTGGGGCACGCTCTCCGACGCCGTGGGGCGCCGGCGCGTCATCGTGGTGAGCACCGGTCTCCTCGCCGTCCCGACGCTCCTCGCCGCCCTCGCCCCCGGATTCGGCGTCCTCCTCGTCCTCCGGGCCGCCCAGGGACTCCTGATCCCCGGCCTCACGGCCGTCGCCGTGGCGCTCCTCGGCGACCATTTCGGCGGGGCGGCCCTGACCGGGCGCGTCGCCTCGTGGATCGGCGCCACGGTCGTCGGCGGCCTCTCGGGGCGCGTCGTGAGCGGCCTCCTCGCCTCCTGGACCGACTGGCACGCCCCGTTCGTCCTCTTCGGGCTCTTGACGGCGCTCGCCGCCTTCCTCCTCGCGCGGACCCTCCCGGACTCGCCCCGCCCCGCCGCGGTCCGTCCGCTCCCGGATCCGCGCGAGATGCTCGGCCACCTCCGGAGCCGACGGCTCCTCGGCGCCTTCCTCGTCGGCGGGGCCGTCCTCTTCGCCTTCATCGCCGTCTTCACCTTCCTCCCCTACCACCTGACGGGCGCCCCCTACGGCCTCTCGACGGCCGGCGTCTCCGCCTTCTACTTCGCCTACCTGGCGGGCGTCGTGACCTCCCTCGTCGTGCCCCGCGTCGCGAGCCGCGTCCCCCAGCGGTCGATCATCGCCACCGGGCTCCTCGTGGCCGCGGCCGGAGTCCTCGGCACGCTCCTTCCCTCCGTCGCGGCCGTCGCGGCCAGTCTCGTCGTGGTCTGCGTCGGGATGTTCCTCGTCCAGGCCACGGCGCCGGCCTTCGTGAACCTCCAGGCGACGTCGGGGAAGGGCGCCGCCGGCGCCCTCTACGTCACCTTCTACTACCTCGGCGCCACGCTCGGGTCGTTCCTGCCCGGCCTCGCCTTCCAGCGATGGGCCTGGCCCGGTGTCGTCGGCGCCTGCCTCCTCTCGCTCGCGGCGGCCTTCGTCTCCAACCGGTGGCTCTGCGCATGAGCGGGACCGGCCGCGCCGACGTGGTCGTCGTGGGCGGCGGGATCGTCGGGGTCGCCTCGGCTCTCGCCCACGCCCGCGGTACCCGCGCCTCCGTCCTCCTCCTCGAGAAGGAGGCGCGCCTCGCCGCTCACCAGACGGGAAGGAACAGCGGCGTCGTCCACTCGGGCCTCTACTACCGCCCCGGCTCCCTGAAGGCCGCGCTCTGCGCCGAGGGGCGGACCCTCCTCAGGGAGGTCTGCGCCGCGAAGAGCCTTCCTTACGAGACGTGCGGCAAGGTCGTCGTGGCGACTCGCCCGGAGCACCTCCCCCGGCTCGACGAGCTCGAGGCCCGCGGAAGGGCCAACGGCCTCTCGGGCCTCCGCCGCGTCCCGGCCGCGGAGCTCCGGGCGCTCGAGCCCCACGCCGCCGGCCTGGCCGCCCTTCACGTCCCCGAGACCGGCATCGTCGATTTCGGCCGCGTCACGGAGGCGCTCGGCGAGGAGCTCCGCGGGGCCGGCGGCGAGGTCCGGCTCGGAGCCCGCCTTCTCGCGGTCACGCGGGACGGGGCCGGCTTCCGGCTCACGACGGACGCCGGCGAGATCGCGTGCCGCTTCGTCGTCGGGTGCGCCGGGCTGCAGAGCGACCGCGTGGCCCGCCTCTGCGGCGTCGATCCCGGGCTCCGCATCGTCCCCTTCCGCGGCGAGTACTACGAGCTCGCCCCGGAGCGCCGGAGCCTCGTCCGGAATCTCATCTACCCCGTGCCGGATCCCCGTTTCCCCTTCCTCGGCGTCCACTTCACCCGGCGCGTGACGAGCGCCGTGGAGGCCGGGCCGAACGCCGTCCTCGCCTTCCGCCGGGAGGGCTACTCGAAGACCAGCTTCTCCCCGGCCGACACGGCTTCGATCTTCGGCTGGCCCGGCTTCTGGCGGGTCGCGCGGCGGTACCTTCCGACCGGCCTCGGTGAGGTCTGGCGCTCCCTGAACAAGGCGGCCTTCACGCGCGCCCTCCGGGAGCTGGTGCCGGACGTCGCGGCCGCCGACCTTCTCCCGGGAGGCGCCGGGGTCCGCGCCCAGGCGCTCGCGCGGGACGGCTCCCTGCTCGACGACTTCCACTTCGTCGAGGCGCCCGGACAGATCCACGTCCTGAACGCTCCCTCCCCGGCGGCGACGGCCGGCCTCGCGATCGGGCGGGTCGTCGCCGGGCGGGCCGCGCGGAACTTCGGGCTCGCCGCCGGCGCGTCGCCGCCGCCGCTGTCGTAAGCTCCCCGCGTCCCGGGAGGGGGGCCGATGGACAATCTCTGCCACACGCTCGCCGGCTGGGCCCTGTCCGAGGCCGGCCTGAAGCGGACGACGCCGCTCGCCGGAGCGGCCCTTCTCGTCGGCGCGAATCTCCCCGACGTCGACGGTCTCGCCTACCTGAAGGGCTCGCTGGCCGCCCTCTCGTTCCGCCGCGGGCTGACGCACGGCGTTCTCGCCATGGCCGTCTGGCCGTTCGTCCTCGCCGGCCTGCTCCTCGCGTGGGACCGCTGGGTCCGCCGCAGAACGGCCCCGGCCGACCCGCCGGCCCGCTTCGGCCCGCTCCTCCTCGTCTCCGCCATCGGCGTCGTCTCCCACCCACTGCTCGACCTCCTGAACACCTACGGCGTCCGCCTCCTCTCTCCCTTCTCGGACCGCTGGTTCTACGGGGACGCCCTCTTCGTCGTCGACCCGTGGATGTGGCTTCTCCTCGGCGGCGGCGCCTTCCTCTCCCGCCGCCTCGCCCGGCGGAACGCCCCGGCGGCGCCCCGGCCCGTCCGGATCGCGCTCGGTCTGGCCGCGGGCTACGTCGTCGCCATGCTGGCCGGAGGGCACATCGTGGCGCGCCGCGCCGCCGAGGCGTCCTCGCCCGGCGGACGGGGCGCGCGGAGCGCCCTCGCAGCGCCCCTCCCGGTGACGCCCGTCCGGCGCGCCCTCATCGTGGACGAGGGGGACCGTTACGCCCTCGGCGAGTGGGCGCCTCTCGCCGCCGAGCCCCTTCGGGTCTTTCCCGAGTCGCTTCCGAAGAACGCGGACGCGGACGCGGCCCGGCGAGCGGCCGCGACCGACGAGGGACGCCGCTTCCTCGCCTGGTCCCGCTATCCCGTCTTCGAGCTCCTCTCCGACGGGAGCGTCCTGATCAGCGACCTCCGGTTCCGCGTCCGGGGCATCCGGTGGGCCACCCTCCGCGTGCCGCCGGCTCCTTGACAGGCTGCCCGGCTCCTTTACACTTCCGGCAGATTCTCGTTCGGAAGGATTTGCGGCGGCAGATCGCGTAAACGCGATTGTGGAGGTTGATTTGAGCCGTTACCGGATCGCGCGCCGACGGACCCCCCCGTTCCTTGCCGCCGCCCTCCTCGCGGGGAGCAGCCTCTGCGCGGGCAGCGCGCCGGCCGACGACGACGTCCGGATCGGCGCCGTCCTGCCCGTCACCGGGAAGGAGTCGAAGATCGGCGGCGCCTTCAAGGTGGCCACCGAGTACGCCGTGAAGGAAGCCAACGAAACCGGAGGCCTCGTCGTCGCCGGGAAGAGGATGAAGATCGATCTCCGGCTTCTCGACGACACCTCGGACGCCGCCAAGAGCGCGCAGCTCGTCGAGCAGCTGATCGCCCAGCAGAAGGTCGCCGCCGTCCTCGGCGGCTACGGCTCCCAGCTCGTCCAGGCGCAGAGCGTGGTCCCCGAGCGTTACGGGATCCCCTTCGTCGCGGGCGGGGCCGGCGCCTCGGCCATCTACGGCCGCAGCAAGTGGGTCTTCGGAACGCTCTCCCCGGTCGAGAACCTCGCCGAGACGCAGATGGACTTCCTCGCCGACCTCGTGAAGGCGGCCAGGCTGAAGCCGCCCCTCAAGATCGCGCTCGTCTGGGAGAACACCGAGCACGGGAAGGACTTCCAGAAGGGGGTCCGGGACTTCGTGAAGGCGCACCCGAAGGAGTTCTCGATCCCCCTCGACGAGAGCTTCGAGCTGTACGCGGCCGACTTCAAGCCGCTCCTGACGCGCGTGGCGGCCGCCAAGGCCGACCTCTTCATGTGCGATGCGCACCTGGAGGACTACATCTCGATGCACCGGACCTACACCCAGATGGGGCTCTACCACCAGATGGTCACGTACGGCGCGCGCGGCGCGGACGAGGCCGGACGGAAGGGGCTCGGCGCCGCCACGGACTACATCTTCGCGAGCGGTTGGTGGTCCGACCTCCTTCCCTACCCGCAGGTCAAGTCGTTCGTCGAGAAGTTCAAGGCGGCGACGGGCGTCGCGCCGCAGTGGTACCACGCCTGCGCGTACGAGACGGCGCGCGCTCTCTTCGCCGCCATCCGGGCGGCAGGCTCGCTGAAGCCGGAGGCCATCCGGGACGCGCTCGCGAAGCTGGAGCTCAAGGACTCGATCCTCCCGGGCGGCGTCCTCCGGTACAGCAAGACGGGGCAGGCGATCCTCCCCTTCGTCGTGACGCAGAACAAGCCCGCCGGGAAGCTCGACATCGTCTGGCCAAAGGACGCGAAGACCGGCGACGCCGTGGCGCCGATCCCGAGGTGACCCCGGGGGGCGGGCCGCCTCCGGACGGACCGGCCCGCCGCTGACGATGTCGAATCTCGCGACCGTCCTCGTGAACACCCTGCTCGCGGCGGGCCTCTACGCCACCATGGCGTACGGGCTCGCCGTGATCTACGGCGTCATGCGGATCATCAACCTCGCCCACGCCGGGATCCTGATGCTCGGGGCGTACGTCACGCTGACGCTCTTCGAGCGGTTCCAGATCGATCCGTTCCTCGGGCTCGCCGCCGTGGGCCCGCTCTTCTTCGTCTTCGGCGTCGGCCTCTTCCGTGCCTTCGGGCGGCGCCTCCGGCGCTCCGGCGGCGGCCCGTCGATGGAGTCGCTCCTGCTCCTCTTCGGCGTCTGGCTGATCCTCCAGAACCTCGCCTACTACGTCTGGTCGGGCGACACGCAGTCGATCCTGACCGGGTACACCCTGAAATCGGTCCCCGTCCTCGGCGTCCGCGTGGGGGTCCCGTCGCTCCTCGTCTTCGGTGCGAGCGCCGCCTCCCTTCTCGTCCTGACGCTCCTCCTCTCGAAGACCTACCTCGGGAAGGCGATCCGCGCCGTGACGCAGAACCGCGACGCGGCGCTTCTCGTGGGCGTCGACGCCGACCGGATCTCCGCCGTCGCTTTCGGCCTGGGGACGGCCTTCGCGGGCGTCGCCGGCGGGATGCTCGCGACCCTCTTCGCCTTCACCCCCGACTTCGGCCGGAGCTTCCTCCTGAAGGCGTTCTGCATCATCGTCCTCGGCGGGATGGAGAGCGTGGCCGGCGTGGCGGTCGGCGCCCTCGTCCTCGCGTTCATCGAGAACGGCCTCGCCGTCTGGACGACCGTCCCGACCTCCTTCCAGGATGCCGTGACGTTCACCCTCCTCTTCGTGGCGCTCGTCGCCTTTCCGCAGGGCCTCCCCGGCCTCCTCGCCCGCTTCGCCCGCCGCCCGGTGGCCCGGTGAGGCGGCTCGCCGCCGCCCCGGGCGTCGCCGCGGCGACGTTCCTCCTCGCGGCCCCGCTCCTCCTCGAGCGCGGCACGCTGAACGACCTCTGGAGCCTCGCGCTCGGCGTCGTGCTGGCCTCGGCGTGGAACCTCCTCGGCGGCTTCGCCGGGCAGGTCTCCCTCGGGTATTCGGCCTTCCTCGGCATCGGGGCCTACACGACGGCCCTTCTCTCCCTCCGCGGCGTGAATCCCTTTCTCACGCTGCCGCTCGGAGCGCTCCTCGCGGCGCTCTTCTCCGTCGCGATCGGCCTGCCGGCCTTCCGCCTGCGCGGCCCGTACTTCACGATCGCCACGATCGGCGTCGGCGAAGCCGTCCGGGTCGCGGCGGCGAGCGTCGCCTTCACCGGCGGGTCGAGCGGCCTCCGGATGCCCGCGGGCTCCTTCGACTTCACCCTGAACTACTACGCGATGGCGGCCCTCGCGATCCTGGCCGTCCTTCTCGCCGCGGCCGTCCGCGCGAGCGCCTTCGGCACCGCGCTCGCCGCCATCCGGCAGGACATCGACGCCGCCGAGGCCCTCGGCGTGAACTCCACGCGCTTCAAGCTCCTCGCACACGCCCTCTCGGCCGCGGTCGTCTCGCTCGCGGGGAGCCTCTACGCGATCAACTTCCAGTACATCGCCCCCGGCTCGGTCTTCGACTTCCGGCTGAGCCTCTCGATCGTCCTCGCCCCGATCGTCGGCGGCGTCGGCACGGTCGCCGGGCCGGTCCTCGGGGCGCTCGTCTTCTCGACGCTCCAGATCAAGCTCCTCGCCGTCCCGGCCCTGCGGGACGCCTACCTCTTGCTCTACGGAGGGCTCCTCGTCCTCGTCATGCTCTACGAGCCGACCGGGCTCGTGGGCCTCGCACGGCGGCTCCTCGGCGCCCGCCGGCCCGCCGTTCCCGCACGGGAGGCTCCGGGTGCCGGCTGAGCCGATCCTCTCGGTCCGGGGCCTCTCGAAGCGCTTCGGGGGGCTCCTCGCCCTCGACGCCGTGTCGTTCGACGTGGCCCCGGGCGAGATCTACGGCGTCATCGGCCCGAACGGCGCCGGAAAGACGACCCTCTTCTCCTGCCTCGTCGGCGCGCTGGCCCCCACCCGCGGAGGGATCCGGTTCCGGGGCGGACGGATCGACGGCCTTCCCAACCACGCGATCGTCCGCCACGGCCTCGTCCGGACCCACCAGATCGTTCGTCCCTTCCGGGAGATGACCGTCCGGGAGAACGTCTCCGTCGGAGCGCACTTCGGGTCCGGCCGGCGCCGGGGAGCGGAAGCGGACCGCCGCGTGGGCGCCATCCTCGAGCAGACGGGCCTCGCCCCCCGCGCCGACACCCCGGCCGCGACGCTGACGATCGGGGAGCTGAAGCGGCTCGAGATCGCCCGCGCCCTCGCGACGGAGCCCGCCGCCCTCTGCCTCGACGAGGTCATGGGCGGGCTGAACCCCTCCGAGATCCGCGCCGCCCTCGCCCTGATCCGGTCGCTCCGCGACGCGGGACTCACCATTCTGATGATCGAGCACCACGTCCACGCCGTGCTCGGCGTCTCGGACCGGATTCTCGTCCTCAACTTCGGCCAGCCGATCGCCGAGGGGGCGCCGGCCGACGTCGTGAAACATCCCGAGGTCATCTCGGCCTACCTCGGCGGCGACGACGCCGTTCCGCTCTTCCCGGAGGCGTGATGCTCGAGGTTGCCGGCGTCGACGTCTTCTACGGGAACGTGCAGGCCCTCTGGGACGTCTCCTTCCGCGTCGGGGCGGGAGAGATCGTGACCCTGATCGGCGCCAACGGGGCCGGCAAGTCGACGATGCTCCGGGCGATCTCGGGCCTCCTCGCTCCCCGGAGCGGCCGGATCCTCTTCGAAGGGGAGCCGATCGCCGGCCTTTCGGCCCACCGGATCGCGGCCCGCGGACTCGTCCTCGTCCCCGAGGCGCGCCAGC
>DAOMFB010000127.1:3998-7722 GCA_035429585.1 Thermoanaerobaculia bacterium | reverse complement strand
GCTGCGGCCAGGCCGTCAGCCACGCCTCGCAGCGAGAGAGGCACTCGTCCCACCGGCCCGCCGCGAGAAGGCAGTCCGCCGTCAGCTCCGACAGCGCCGGCCCCGCCCCGTCCCCGAACGACGCCGCCACATCCAGCTCGCCGAGAGCCTCCTCCCACCGGCCCGCGAGCGCGAGCGCGCGCGCCGCCGTCTCGAGCGCCTCGGCCGGCGCCGCCTCCCGCACGAGAGGGTCCGCGAGCCGGGCCACGGCTTCGGCCAGACGGCGCATCGCCTCGAGCCGCTCGCTCTCCGGCAGGCCTCCCGCCGTCCGCACGAGCAGCTCCGCGAGGAAGCCCGTCGTCTCCGGGCCGGGGCCCCCGACCTTGATCAGGCGCCGGACGGTCTCGAGCGCCTTCCCGTCCTGCCCGAGGGCGAGCTGCGCCCGGAGCAGGACGTCCAGGAGCCCGGCGTCCTGGGGGCGGCCCGCCAGCGCCGCGAAGACGATCCGCTCGGCCTGGGCCGGGTCACCCCGCTCGAGGCTCGCCTCCGCGGCGATCAGCGTCGCCTCGGGCGGGCGGACCGACGCGGCCGCGAGGACGTCGAGGCTCCGGAGCGCCTCCTCCGGCCGCCCGAGCTTCAGGAGGGTCCGGGCGAGCCCGAGGGCGAGCGTCTGCTGGAGCGGGTCGTCGGGGAGGTCGCGGGCCAGCGACGGCATGAAGAAGTGCGCGTAGTGGTCGTGGGCGCCGGCCCAGTCCTCCTCGCGCTCCAGCGCCTGGGCCTTCTCCACCGCCTCCCGCGCCCGGTCCCAGTTCACGCCGGCCCGCCGGCCGTCGGTCCCGGAGGCCGAGACGAACCCGTGGACCGACATCCGCCCCTTCAACGCGTCGGCGTCGAGGAGGTCCGTCTGGTAGCGCATCCGGGGGACGTGCCGCCCCACCACGATCCCCCGCTCGGCGGCGGCCGCGACGAGCGCCTCGGAGAGGGCGCGGTAGTCCTCGAAGCGGCCCGCGCGGTCGCGGGCGAGACACCTCGCGATCACCTCCTCGGCGCCGAAGGTCGTCTTCCGGAGGAAGCCGCCGAGGGGCCGGGCCTCTTCGAAGAGCTTCCGCTTCCGGAGCTCCTCCCACGAGCCGCCCGTGAAGGGGGGCTCGCCCGCCTCCCACTCGTACATGATCGTGCCGAGCGAGTAGATGTCGGTCCGGTGGTCGACGGGGACCCCGCCGAGGAGCTGCTCGGGCGAGGCGTACGTGACGGTGCCCAGGATCAGCCGCGCCTTGACCCCTTTTCCCTTCAGCACGGCGCCCGCCGGGGCGCGCTTCCGGCCGTCGGTCCCCTCCTCGAGGAAGTCCGCGATCCCCCAGTCGGAGAGGTGGGCCCGTCCCAGGTCGTCGAAGAGGATGTTCTCGGGCTTGATGTCGCGGTGAAGGACGCCGCGCTTCCTCGCCGCCCAGTCGAGCGCCCCCGCGATCCGGAGGATCGTCGTGTAGAAGAACTCCGGGTCCCGGCGCCCCATCTTGTGGCGGAGGCTTCCGCCGTCCATCCACCGCGAGACGACGGCGGGACGCTCCTGGTACCGGAAGACGCAGAGCGCCTCGACGATCCCGTCGCAGGCGGAGAGCGTGAGCCAGACGCGGAGCTCGTCCAGGAAGCGCTCGAGGGCGCCGGGGTTCGTCATCAGCTCGGCGGCGGGGACCTTCAGGGCGTAGCTGCCGCCCGGCAGCACCGGCTTCACGAGGGCGCAGATCCCCATGCCGCCGCGGACCACCCGCTCCACGACGAAGCGCTGGTCGCCGAGGGCCTGCTGCGCGGCCAGCTCGGGAAGGGCCACCGTGTCCCCGACGCGGAAGGGCTCCACGATGCCCAATGATGCGACGGACCGGGCCGTTTCGCTCGCTTCCCTGAAACAACCCCCGCCGGCGGGCCGTAAACTCCCCCCGGCTCCACCGAGCCCGAGGTGTCTATGAACCCCAGCCTTACCCTCTCCGGGCGGAGGCTCGCGGCCGCCGCGGCCTGCGCCCTCCTCCTCGCCGGCCTCTCCGCTCCTCCCGCCGCTGCGCAGGAGCTGAAGGTCCAGGAAAAGACCCTCTCCAACGGGATGAAGCTCCTTCTCCTGCCGCGGAAGGACGAACCGGCGATCGCCTGCGGCTGGGTCGCCCACGTCGGAAGCGTCAACGAGCGCCCGGGCATCACGGGGATCAGCCACCTCTTCGAGCACATGATGTTCAAGGGGACCCCGACGATCGGGACGAAGGACGCGAAGAAGGACCTCGAGATCATCGAGGAGCAGGAGAAGGTCCAGACCGCGATGCGGGAGGAGGTCGCGAAGATGCGCGCGGCCTGGCGCCGCGGCGAGCTGGACGACATCACGAAGCCCGAGAACAAGACGGCGCGGTACCGGGAGCTGGAGAAGCGGTTCGACGAGCTCGTGAAGGCGCAGCGCGAGCTCCTCGTCAAGGAGGAGTTCGAGCGGACCTATGCGAAGCAGGGGGGCTCGGGGTCGAACGCCTTCACGACGAACGACATGACGGGCTACTTCGTGACGGTTCCGAAGAACAAGCTCGAGCTCTGGATGTGGATGGAGTCGGACCGGCTCCGGAACCCCGTCTTCCGCGAGTTTTACGCGGAGCGCGACGTCGTCTACGAGGAGCGCCGCCGGAGCGTCGAGTCGACGCCGACCGGGAAGCTCGAAGAAGCCTTCGAGGAGATCTTCTGGCACAGCTCGCCGTACGCCTGGCCGGTCATCGGCTATCCCTCGGACCTCCCGGCCATCACGAAGGCCCAGGCGGACGACTACTACGCGACCTACTACGCCCCGAACAACGTCACGGGCATCCTCGTGGGCGACTTCGACCCCGCGGAGGCCGCCGCGCTGGCCGAGCGCTACTTCGGGCGGATCCCCCGCGGGAAGAACCCGCCGCCCGAGGTCGTCACGGCGACGCCGAAGTGGGACTACGACGTCCGCATGACGGCCGAGGCCGAGACCAACCCCGAGATCGAGATCCGCTGGCACACCGTCCCCTTCCAGCACAAGGACTCGTACGCCCTCGAGATCCTCGCCGGGCTCCTGAACGGGCGGACGGGGCGCCTCGACAAGGCCCTCGTCCTCCCGGCCGACGCCGTCGCCACGAAGGCGAGCGCCTCGGCGGGCGGCCTCATGGCCCCGCAGAAGTACGCGGGCGCCTTCTCCGTCGACGCCGAGGCGAAGGAGGGCCGAACGCTCGCCGAGGTCGAGAAGGGGATCCTCGCCGAGATCGAGAAGCTCAAGAAGGAGCTCGTCCCGGCCGAGGAGCTCCAGAAGGTGAAGAACAACGTCGCCGCCTCCTCGTTCCGGCGGCTCGCGAGCAACTTCTACATCCTGCTCCAGCTCGTCGTCTACGAGGGCTACGGCGACTGGCGCGAGATGAACGAGGCGCCGAAGAAGGAGGCCGCCGTCACCGCGGAGGACGTCCGGCGCGTGGCGAACACCTACCTGACCCGCGAGAACCAGGCCGCCCTCCTCGTCACCCGCAAGGGGGCCGCCCCGGCCGAGGACCCCGAGATCGCCGCCCTCCCGGAGGCCGTCCGCCCCATGGTCAAGCAGTCGCTCGCGCGGATCGCCTCGACGAACGACCCCGAGCCGCTGAAGAAGATGATCGAGCAGATGGAGGCCCGCGCCGGCCAGATGCCCCCCGAGATGAAGAAGGCCTCCGACCTCGTCCTCGCCCGCGCCCGGGCGCGGCTCGAGGCGCTGTCGACGGTGAAGAAG
>DAOMFB010000127.1:0-3988 GCA_035429585.1 Thermoanaerobaculia bacterium | reverse complement strand
ACCCTCCTCCGCCCCGCCTCCCCCGCCCCCGCCCTCCTCGCGCTTCTCCTCCCCGCCCGCCTGCCGGCGGCCGACATCCCCTCCCACCCGGACCAGCTCACCTATCCGCCCTTCTCCTTCACGCCCCCGGCGGCGAAGGACCACCGAGCCGTCCTGAAATCCGGGCCGGTCGTCTACGTCGCCGAGAACCGGGAGCTCCCGATCGTGAACGTCTCCCTCGTCTTCCGCGGCGGGACCTACCTCGATCCGCCCGGGAAGGAGGGGCTCTCCGAGCTGGCGGGCTACCTCCTGACGCGGAGCGGGACGAAGAACCGGACCCCCGAGGAGCTCGAGGAGCGGCTCGCCTTCCTCGCGGCCCAGCTCTCGTCGGGCTGGGGCGAGGACCGGGGCACCGTGAGCCTGAACCTCCTCTCCAAGGACCTCGACGAGGGGCTCGCCATCCTCCGGGAGGTCCTGACCGAGCCGCGCTTCGCTGACGGCCGGATCGCCCTCCGGAAGGACCAGCGCCTGTCGGAGATGAAGCAGCGGAACGACGAGTCGGCCGCGATCGAGGCGCGCGAGCGGGGCTTCCTCGCCTATGGGCCCGACTTCTACGCGAACCGCTACGAGACGAAGGCCTCGCTCGAGGCGATCACCCGCGAGGACCTCGTCGCCTTCCGGAGGCAGTGGGTCCACCCGCGGAACGTCCTCGTGGCCGTCTCGGGCGACGTGGACCGCGCCGCGATCCTGAAGAAGCTCGACGCCCTCTTCGCCGCCTGGCCGACGCCGGGCGAGGCGGCCCCGCCGGTGCCGAAGCCCTCGTTCCGGATGCCGGCCGGCACCTTCCTCGTCGACAAGGACGTGAACCAGGGGCGGGTCTCCATCCTGCTGCCCGGGATCCTCCGGACCGACCCCGACTTCTTCCCCGCGCAGGTGATGAACGACGTCCTCGGCGGCGGCGGCTTCACGAGCTGGATCATGATCCGCGTCCGGTCCGAGGAGGGGCTCGCCTACGACGCCCGTTCGGCCTGGACCGGCGGCGTCTGGTACCCCGGCACCTGGCGCGCGACCTTCCAGTCGAAGGTCCGGACGGCGGCCTACGCCGCGCAGATCGTCCTCGAGGAAGTGACGCGGATGCGGGAGAAGGGGGTCACGGCGGAGGAGCTCTCCACCTCGAAGGCCTCCTTCGTCGACACCTTCCCCCGGCGCTTCTCCACGAAGGCGCAGGTCGCCGGCGCGCTCCTCGACGAGGAGTTCACCGGGCGCTACCGGACCGACCCGAACTTCTACGCGACCTACCGGGCCCACATCGAGAAGGTGACCGCCGAGGAGGCCCGGCGCGCGGCGCGGAAGCTCCTCGACCCCGCCGGGGTCACCCTCCTCGTCGTCGGGAAGAAGGCCGACCTCCTGAACCCCGACCCGAAGCACCCGGTGAAGTTCGCCGACCTGACGGGCGGGAAGCTGACCGAGCTCCCGCTCCGCGGCCCGATGACGATGGCGCCGCTCTCCGGAGGCTCGAAGTGAGAAACCGCACCGCCCGCATCCTCCCGGCCCTCCTCCTCGCCGCGCTGCCGCTCGGCCTCTCGGGCCAGGCCCCGCCCGCGGCCCCGCCGGCGACGAAGAAGCCCCTCACCCTCGAGGCGCTCTACGGCGAGCGGCCCCTCATGCCGCGCGGCGCCTCCGGCTTCGCCTGGCGCGACGGCAGCCACGTGACCTTCCTGACCACCGAGGGCTTCGGGCCCGCCGCGGCGGCGACGCTCTGGGAGGTCGACGCGGCGACCGGGAAGAAGACGGCGCTCCTCGCGAAGCCGACCCTCCCCCCGGCCGCGAAGGACGAGAAGCCGAAACCTCTCTCCCTCGCGGGCTACCAGTGGAACGCGGCCGGGACGGCGATCCTCCTCTCCGCCGATTCCGACGTCTGGATCTTCCGGTTCGACGCGAAGCCCGAGGAGGCGCTCCGGCGGCTGACGAACGACAAGGAGGCCGAGGAGTACCCCGTCTTCTCGCCCGACGGGTCGCGCGTCGCCTTCGTGAAGAAGAACGACCTCTGGACCGTCGACGTGGCGTCGGGGGCCGCGACGAAGCTGACGACGACGGGCTCCGAGCACGTCCTGAACGGACGGCTCGACTGGGTCTACGAGGAGGAGCTCTCGAACCGGCGCGGCCGCGCGTTCTTCTGGTCGCCGGACGGGAAGTCGATCGCCTACCTCCGGCTCGACGAGAGCCGCGTCCCGGAGTACCCCATCGTCGACTACGTCCCGACGAACGGGAAGGTGAGGCCCCAGCGCTACCCCAAGGCGGGCGACCCGAACTCGATCCCCTCCGTCCGCGTCGTCGGCCTGGACGGCGTGGAGACGGCCGCCTACGCCCCCGAGCCCGACGACGTCCTCATCGGGCCGAAGTTCTCCTGGACGCCGGACGCCGCCGCCGTCTCCTTCCTGAAGTTCGACCGCGTCCAGACGCACGTCGACGTGTACCTCCTCCCGCGCGCCGGGGGGAAGCCGCGGCTCCTCCTCTCGGAGACCGACCCGGCCTGGGTCAACGCCGAGAATCTCGAGCCGCCCCGGTTCCTCAGGGACGGCTCGGGCTTCCTCTTCAAGTCCGAGGTCTCGGGCTTCATGCACCTCCGGCGTCACGCCGCCGACGGGTCGCCGAGGAACTCCGTCACGACGGGAAGCTGGATGATCGACGAGGCGTGGGACGTGGACGAGAAGGCCGGCGTCGTCTACGTCGTCGCCACCGAGAAGGACCCTCGCGAGCGGCACGTCTACCGGGTGAGCCTCGGCGGGACCGGCCTGACCCGGCTCACCTCCGAGGAGGGGACCCACGGCCTCGTCCTGGCTCCCGGGGGGCGGTGGTTCGTCTCGAGCTTCTCCAGCGCCACGACGTCGCCCCGCACCTTCCTCCGGACGGCGGCCGGCGCCGTGGCCACGGTCCTCGACGAGCCGGCGAACCCCGCGGCCGACTACGCGATGCCGACCGTGGAGTTCGGCTCCTTCCGCGGCGCGGACGGGACCCTCTTCTACACGAAGCTCCTGAAGCCCGCCGACTTCGACCCGGCGAAGAAGTACCCCGCCGTCGTCAGCGTCTACGGCGGGCCGCACGCGCAGGTGGTCCGGAACGGGTGGGCGCCCCCGTCGGTCGACGCCCTCCTCGCCGCGAAGGGGATCCTCGTCTGGTCGATGGACAACCGCGGGTCGTGGGGACGCGGCCACGCCTTCGAGGCCGCCGTCCTGAAGAACCTCGGGACCCTCGAGCTCGCGGACCAGCTCGAGGGGATCGCCGAGCTGAAGAAGCGCCCGTACGTGGACGGGAGCCGGATCGGCATCCACGGCTGGTCGTACGGCGGCTACATGACCCTCTTCGCCGCCACGCACGCCGGCGACGTCTTCCGGTCGGCCGCGGCCGGCGCGCCCGTCACCGACTGGAAGCTCTACGACTCGATCTACACCGAGCGGTACATGAAGCTCCCGAAGGAGAACGTCGACGGCTACAAGGCCGCCGCGCCGGTGTCGGCGGCGGGAAAGCTCGGGACGAAGCTCCTCATCCTGCACGGGACGTCGGACGACAACGTCCACATGCAGAACACGATGGTCTTCGCCGACGAGCTGATGAAGGCGAAGAAGGACTACGTCTTCGTCCCGCTCCCCCGCCAGCCGCACGGCCCGCGGGACCCCGCGGCCCGCTGGTACGCGAACCAGCGCATCGGGGAGTTCTTCGAGCAGACGCTGCTGAAGTAGGGCCCGGCGGGGGGCCCCGGCCGGGGCCCCCCGCGGAACGCATTGCGACGGCGTCTCAGGTGTCTCTATGATGGCGGCGCCGGAAGGAGCCGCCCATGAGACGCACCGCTCGCCTCGCCCTCGCCGTCGCCCTCGCCCTCTGCCTCCCGACCCCCGCCGCCCGCCCCTGCCGGTGGTCGAGGCGTTGCCGCATCCCTGGCGTTCGCCGGCTCCGCCCGCGGCGGAGGACGACGCGCAGCTCGACGCCTGGGCCGACGAGGGCCGCGTCC
>DAOMFB010000126.1:0-7730 GCA_035429585.1 Thermoanaerobaculia bacterium | reverse complement strand
GCCGGGTTCACGATCTCGAAGATGGTCGAGCACCGGGTGCACCGGATCTTCTTCTTCAGGGCGCCCGCGAAGCGGCTCTCGTCGTAGTTGTAGCGCGCCTGACAGGAAGTGCACTGGATGATCAAGACCGTCTCTTCTCCGCGGGGGGCTCCCGGTGCCTTGGCGAGATTAGAACGCGGGCCGCGCCGTTCAGCAAGCTGCCGCCCGCCCCGCGGCGCGGGCCCAGACGCGGGGAACCACGGCGAGGAGCCGATCGATCTCGTCCGGACGCGTCGTCGCCCCGAAGGAGAAGCGGACCGTGCCGCGCGCCTCCTCCGGCGAGAGGCCCATCGCGAGGAGGACGGAGCTGGGCTTCGACGTCCCGCTGGCGCAGGCCGAGCCGCCCGACGCCGCGATCCCTTCGAGGTCGAGCGCGGCGAGGAGGATCTCGCCGGAGACGCCGGGGAAGACCGCGGAGGTGGCCGTCGAGAGCCGAAGGAGCCCCTCCGGGGAGGTCCCGTTCACGCGGAGGCCGGGAACTGCGGCCCGAAGGCCCCGCTCGAAGCGGTCCCGGAGGGCGGCGAGCCGGGCGCCCTCCGCCTCCCGGCGGGAGACGGCGAGGCCGATCGCCGCCCCGAGGCCGACGATCGCGGCGACGTTCTCCGTCCCCGGGCGCCGTCCCTTCTCCTGCCCCCCGCCGGCGGCGAGGGGGGCGAGGCGTGTCCCCGCCTTGACCCAGAGGGCCCCGGCGCCTTTCGGCCCTCCGAACTTGTGCGCCGTGAGGGAGAGGAGGTCGACCTCGAGGTCCTTGACGTCCACGGGGATCTTTCCGACGGCCTGGACGGCATCCGTGTGGACGAGGATTCCCGAGGCCCGGGCGCGCGCGGCGAGCCGGGGCAGGTCCCGGTTCACGACGCCGGTCTCGTTGTTGGCGAAGATGGCCGAGAGGAGCGCCGCGCGGCCGTCGAGACGGGCGTCGGGCGCGCCGGGCGCGGGAAGGCCGCAGCCGTCGACCGGGATCTCCACGGATTCGAATCCGGACGCCTCGAGCGCGCGCGCCGCCTCGCGGACGGCGGGGTGCTCGGCCGCCGTGAAGAGGACGGCCGTCCGGGCCTGATCCCGGTCCCGGGCGGCGAGCGCGCCACCCCGGACGGCCAGGTTGTCGGATTCGGTCCCTCCGGAGGTGAAGACGATCTCCTCGGGCCGGCCGCCGATCGCCCGCGCCACGTCGGCGCGGGCCGCCTCGACGGCCTGCCGCGCCGCCCGTCCGGCCGCGTGGACGGAGGAGGGGTTTCCCGCGAACGCCGTCCACGGCGCCATCGCCTCCACGACCTCGGGAAAGACGGGCGTCGTGGCGTGGTGGTCGGCGTAGAGCAAGTCGAGTCCGGGCAGGATCTTCGTTCCCCCCGCCCCGATTCTAGTGGCGGGGGCCGGCAGGTCGGATCCCGGCGCCGGCCCAACCCGTTCCGGCGTGGAATCCGTATTGCGATACGGGAGAATCGGACGCCATGAGGACGCGCTCGCCGGGGCCGGTGCCGCTGCGGGGAGGGGGACTGGTTCCCTTCCTTCTCGGGCTGCTGCTCCTCGCGTCCCCCGTCGCGGCGCAGGCGCCCGTCCCGGCGCCCCTTCCGTCCCCCGAGCCTCCCCCGGCGGCCTCGCCGACTCCGGCGCCGGCCACGGGGCCGGCGGCCGATCCCGAGGAGGCCCGGCGGCGGCTCGAGGCCCTGAACCTGTTCAACCGGATCGACGACGACCGGGCGGTGGTCTACGCGTTCTCGGGGGCCCCGGACGCCCGGACGATCGTCCGCTGCCCCGAGCTGTTCCGCGCGGTGGAGGTCTGGACCTACCTGGAGCACCCCCGGCTCGGCCGGAACGCGCGGGCCGTCTTCTTTCCCGAGCCCGGGACGGGGGTCTACCGCTACTGGACGCTCCTCGACGGGGAGGCCCTCCTCTTCGCCCCCGAGGCGCGCCTGACGTTCGAGGCGCTCGACCCGCAGCGGACGACGTGCGCGGAGGCGGCCGTCCTGAAGGCGGCGGTCGCGGAGGTGTCGGCCCGGCAGAAGGACCGGAGCGGCGGCCTGACGGAGCGCGGGCTCCTCGCCGTGGCCCGCGAGGCCCTGGCGAAGGCGCCGTCGCCCACGGCGACCCCCGCGCCGGTCCTCGTCTCGAACAAGCCGCTCACGTCGAAGGAGCGGAAGAAGCTCGAGTCGGATCTCCCCGAGAAGTACCGGGTCTTCCTCGAGGAGGTCGACCCGATCCTGACCGACCTCGAGCGCGACACGATGCTCCGCCTGACGTCGGACTACCAGCGCGACCGGTTCATCGAGGAGTTCTGGAAGCGGCGGTCCGTCGGTCCGGACGGCCTCCGCATCGAGTTCCGCGACATCTACGAGCTGCGCGTGTCGCAGGCCCGCCAGCTCTTCCGGAACATCAAGTGCGACCAGTCGCGCGTCTTCCTCGTGCACGGCCCGCCGGACAGCCGGCGGAAGTTCGAGTGCGTCGACGTCCTCTACCCGGTCGAGTTCTGGTACTACGAGCGGATGGAGGCCCTCCGGATGAACAAGGTCCTCCTCCTCTTCTACCAGCCGTTCGGCGCGGGGGACTTCCGCCTCTGGACGCCGACGGACGGGCGGAACGCCCTCCTCGTCGGCGGGATGCCGGGGATGGCGACGAACCCCCGCCGCGTCAACACGACGGCCTGCTTCGACTACCAGGACGTCCTGAAGGCGATCAACCAGATCGAGGCGCAGTGGGGCGTCACGGGCGCCATGAAGATGGGGGCCGAGCTGAGGGAAGGCCAGAAGCCGACCGACGTCGAAGGGGCCGACGCCATCCTCCAGATGACGACGGACGTCCCGCCCGACGCGGTCCGCCTGCCGCTCCAGCGGACCCTGCGGTTCCCCGAGATGGTCGGCAGCAAGATGCGGATGGAGCTGACGCTCCTCCTCGAGCGGGAGTCGGTCGCGACGAAGACGATGGGGCCCGTCGAGTTCTTCGACTTCGACGTCGTCGGGGAGGTCGTGAAGGGACAGCGTCTCGTCGACAACTTCCGGTACCGGTTCGACTTCCCGACGAACGCCGTCTCCGGTCCCTTCGTCCCGCTGAAGTTCGAGCGCGAGCTCTTCACCGGGGAATACCGGATCAAGGTGAAGGTCGCGGACGCCAACCGGAACGCGGCCGGCCTCGTGGAGGAGACGATCCGGATCCCGGACGTGCCCGACGTCGCGCTGACCCCCGAGGAGAAGGCGGCCCGGGACGCCGGGCGGGCGGCCGTCGCGCGGCTCGTCGCCGAGTCGGGCACCCCCAAGGGGACGATCCTGCTGCTCCCGATCGCCCGGGAGTTCGCGACCGGGCTCGTCCGGTTCGAGACGCGCGTCTCGTCGCCCGACGTGGTCGCGGCCGACTTCTTCCTCGACAACGTGAAGATCTCGACCAAACGGCGCCCGCCCTTCGCCGTGGACCTCGACCTCGGCGAGCTGCCGCGCCGCCACGTCGTGAAGGTCGTGGCGTACGCGAAGGACGGAAAGGTCCTGGGCGACGACGAGATGACGCTGAACGAGGGACGGGAGGCGTTCCGCGTCCGGATCACGGCGCCCGAGAAGGGGGTGCGGCTCGCCGGGCCCGTCCGGGTCGTGGCCGACCTCGCCCTCCCCGAGACCAAGGAGCTCGAGGGGGTCGAGTTCTGGGTCAACGAGACCCTGGCGGGCGTCCTCCGGCAGCCGCCCTGGGAGAAGCTGGTCGACGTGCCGCGGTCGAAGGACCTCGGGTTCCTCCGGGTCGTGGCCGCGCTCACCGACGGCTCGAAGACGGAGGACCTCCGCTACTACAACGCGCCCAAGTACCTGACCGAGGAGCGCGTCCAGGCCGTCGAGCTCTACACGTCGGTCCTGTCGAAGGGGCGTCCGGTGACCGGCCTCGCGAAGGAGGCCTTCACGATCCTCGAGGACGGGGTGCCCCAGGCGCTGGACGGCTTCGAGGTCGTCACGAACCTCCCGCTGTCGCTCGGGATCGGCATCGACACGTCAGGCTCGATGGAGGACTCGCTCGTCGACGCCCAGAAGGCGGCCAACGAGTTCCTCAAGGACGTCATGACGCCGCGGGACCGCTGCTTCCTGGTGAACTTCGACAACGAGCCGCAGCTCGTCACCCGCTTCACGACGGACCGCGAGCGGCTCGCCCAGGCGATGGCCGGGATGCGGGCGCAGGGCTCCACGGCGCTCTGGGACGCCATCGTCTACGGTCTCTTCCAGTTCCAGGGCGTCCGGGGCCGGAAGGCGTACGTCATCCTGACGGACGGCGAGGACCGCTCGTCGAAGTTCGCCTTCGAGGCCGCCGTCGACTACGCGAAGAAGTCGGGGGTGGCGCTCTACTTCATTGGCCTCCGGATCCCGGGGACCCAGCTGGACGTCCGCTCGAAGCTCACGAAGCTCTCGCGCGAGACCGGCGGGGCCGCGTACTTCGTCCAGTCCTCGCAGGGCCTCGCGCGCATCTACGCCGAGATCAACGAGGAGCTCCGGAGCCAGTACCTCCTCTCCTACCTGCCGCAGAACAAGACGCCCGGGAACGCGTGGCGGAAGATCGAGGTCCGGATGACCCCGTCGAGCTACGTGGCCCGGACGATCAGCGGCTACTACCCGTAGGGCCGGCCGCCACCGCGGCGGCCTCGGCCTGGGCCGCCGGCAGGGGCCGGTAATAGAGGTACCCCTGGGCGACGGGGCAGCCGTGCTCCCGGAGGAACGCCGCCTGGTCCTCCCGCTCCACGCCCTCGGCGATCACGCGGAGCCCGAGGCTGTGCGCCATCTCGACGATCGCCTGGACGAGGGCGGCGTCCGCGCGGCTGTCGGGGATCTCCCGGGTGAAGCTCCGGTCGATCTTCAGCGCGTCGAAGGGGAAGCGCTTGAGGTAGGCGAGCGAGGAGTGCCCCATGCCGAAGTCGTCGAGGACGACGGCGGGGCCGAGGGCCCGCAGCTGCCCGAGCGTCCCCACGGTCAGGTCGACGTCGCTCATCGCGACGCTCTCCGTGATCTCGAGCTCCAGGAGGCGTGGCGGGAACCCGCTCGCCCCGAGGGCCTTCTCGACGATCGACACGAGGTCGCCGCGGGCGAACTGCCGCGCCGAGAGGTTCACCGCGATCCGGAGGTCGCGCCCCGCGCGGGCGATCAGGGCCGCCCCGAAGCGGCACGCGGCCTCGAGGACCCACTGGCCGATCGGCACGATGAGCCGGGAGTCCTCGGCGACGGGGATGAACTGCTCGGCCGAGACGATGCCGCGCGCGGGATGGTCCCATCGCAGGAGGGCCTCGAGGCCGACGACCTCGCGCGTCTCGAGGTTCACCTGCGGCTGGTAGAAGACCCGGAACTGCTCTTCCGTGAGGGCCCGGCGGAGGCCCGACTCCATCAGGACGCGCTCCCGCACGGCGGCGTTCAGGGCGGGCGTGCAGAACTGGTAGTTGTTCCGCCCGAGCTCCTTGGCGCGGTAGAGGGCGTTGTCGGCGTTCTTCAGGAGCGTCGGCGCGTCGTCGCCGTCGCCGGGCGCGACGGCGATGCCGATGCTCGTCGTCACGAAGATCGGGTGCTCGTCGAGCAGGAACGGCTCCGTGAACGCGTCGAGGATCTTCTGGGCGACCACGCCCACGTTCTCCTTCGCGAGCCCGGAGAGGAGGAGGACGAACTCGTCGCCGCCGACGCGGGCCACGGTGTCGCCGGCGCGGCTGGCGGCGCGGAGCCGCTCCCCGGCGGCCCGGAGGAGACGGTCGCCCGCGGCGTGGCCGAGCGTGTCGTTCACCGGCTTGAACCGGTCGATGTCGAGGAAGAGGACGGCGAACGGGCCCCCGCCCCGCTGGAGCTGCGCGAGCGCCAGCTCGAGGTGGTCCTTGAGGAGGAGCCGGTTCGGGAGGCCCGTCAGGGCGTCGTGGTAGGCGTGATGCTCGATCTGGGCCTCGGCGCGGACCCGCTCCGTCACGTCGCGGAAGCTCCAGACGCGGCCCACGGGCTTCCCGTCGAGCTGCTGCGGGACGCTGAACCGCTCGAAGACGCGCCCGTCCCGGAACCGGAGGACGTCGAAGCTCTCGGCCTCCGGCTGCGCGTAGAGTTCCTTCACCTTCGCGAGAAAGGCGTCCGGGTTGTCGAGCTGGCCGAGGACGGCGGCGAGCATGGCGTCGTCGTCCCGCGTCTCCACGAGCTCGGGCGGGAGGCGCCACAGCTCGGCGAAGCGCCGGTTCCAGGACGTCACCCGTCCCGCGAGATCGACGACGAGAAGGCCGTCGGCCGTCGACTGGAACGTCGACGTGAGGAGGGAGAGGGAGCGCCGGAGGGCCGACTCCGCGCGGCGCCGCCCGATCGCCGCCTCGACGTGGCGTCCGACGTCGGAGAGGAGCCGCAGCTCCCGCTCGCCGAAGCGCGTCTCGCGGTCGTAGCTCTGGACGACGAGGGCGCCGAAGGTCTCCTCTCCGGACTTGAGGGGGACGCCCACCCAGTCGAGCGACGGGGCGCCGATGAGCTCCACGTCGTTCGAGACGACGAGCCGCTCGAAGACCTCGGGCGAGGCCAGGAGCGGCCGGCCCGTCCGGATGACGTATTCGGTCAGCCCCCTCCCGAGGGGCTTCGGGGCCGGCGGCGGGTCGTACTCGTCCACGAAGTAGGGGAAGTGGAGGAGCCGGGCCTCGGCGTCCCAGAGGGCGACGTAGAAGTTCCGCGCCTCGATGAGGTCCTCCACGTTCGCGTGGATCGCCGCGAGGAGGCTGGCGAGGTCGGCGCCGCCGGTCGCGGCGGTCGCGATCCGGTCGAGCGCGCCCTGGAGCGCGGCGGCCCGCCGGCGCTCGAGCGCATGGCCGAGGATCTCCCCGAGGAGGGGGAGCGCCGCGACGAGGTCGGTCGGCCAGGCGGGAACGGCGGGGGGCGCGGGGAGCGTGAGGAAGCCGAGGAGCGCCTGCTCCGACCGGAGGGGGACGGCCACGAGCGACGCGGCGCCGCCGACGAGCTCCCGCTCCCCGTCCGCTTCGGGGGGAAGGCCCGCCTCCCCGGGGAGGAGGACGACGCCGCCGGTCGCGGCGCGGGAGAGGAGCCAGCCGAGGCGGCGCGCGGGAAGGGGGGCGAGGGCGGGCTCGTCGGCCCCGGTCCGCCTCCGGACGAAGAGCGGCTGGAGACGCTTGCCGTCTTCCGTGAGGAGCCAGAGGGCGGCCCGGGGCGCGCCGAGGGCGGAGCCGATCCGCTCCACGATGCCGGCGAGCTCCGCGTCGAGCCGGCCCGAGGGGGAGCGGACGAGGGAGGCCGTCACCCCGAGCAGGAGCTGCTCGAAGGCCTCCCGGCGCCTCAGGATCAGCGAGAGTCCGTGGCTCTCCGTCACGTCGAGGGCGGAGCCGAGGCAGCCGGTGACCTCCCCGTTCGGGCCGCGGAGGGGCGCCAACCGCGAGCGGAAGCGGCGCCCGCCGAACGAGAGCTCGAACGAGACGGTCTCGCCGGCGAGCGCGCGGCGGGCCGCGGCGACGGCGGGGAACCCGGGGTCGTCGGTGCCGAAGAACTCGAAGAGGGTCCGGCCCACGACCTCGCCGGGCTTCAGCCCGAGCGACTCGAGGCCCGCGCCGAGCGAGGAGGTGAAGCGGAGCGAGGCGTCGAGCGTCCAGGTGATCGTCGGCGACTCGTCCAGCATCCGCCGGAGGCGAATCTCTCCCGTGGTCGCTTCGGAGGCGGCGCGCTCCTCTCCCCTCCCGTCCGGAAGCTGATCGGACATTCGACGCTATTCTCGCCCGGCCG
>DAOMFB010000125.1:0-7787 GCA_035429585.1 Thermoanaerobaculia bacterium | reverse complement strand
CTCTCCTCGGGCAACCTTGGACAGCCTGGAGCGGGAGAGGGGATTCAAACCCGCGACCAACAGCTTGGAAGGCTGTGACTCTACCCCTGAGTTCCTCCCGCGTAAGTAAGCTGAGACGACGTTTCCCTCCGCCGCGGAGGGGGTTCGGGGGAACCCGAGGCCGGGTTCCCCTGAGGCAATCTGGAGCCCACGAGCAGATTTGAACTGCTGACCCCGTCCTTACCAAGGACGTGCTCTACCGACTGAGCTACGTGGGCCCTGGTGTCGATTTCCCTTGGCGTGGAGGGGTTCGGGGAACCCGGCGTCGGGTTCCCCGGGAAGATGTCAGACGGCAGAGACTGACCGCCATCGCCGAAGGCGATGGTGGGCAGAGAGGGATTCGAACCCCCGTAGCACGTCAGTGCGGCAGATTTACAGTCTGCTGCCATTAACCACTCGGCCATCTGCCCGTCCCTCGTTTCCGTTCCGACTCGATCGTTCCCGACGGAGGTCCCGGGCGCTCCGTCCCGTCCCGCTGTGGAGCTGGCGATGGGACTTGAACCCGCAACCTGCCGATTACAAATCGGCTGCTCTGCCAGTTGAGCTACGCCAGCGCTTCCTTTCTCTCCTGCCGCGGCGGGGAAAGCTTCGCCGGGACGGTCGAATGATGGGAAACCGGCCCGGCATCGCACGCCCGACGAGGCGCGAAACTGAGCTTTTATCATCCGCCTCCGCCGCGGGTCAAGCTATTTCCGTGCCGGGCTTTCCGCGCCGGTCCGACGGCGGGCGACCTCGTACAGCAGGACGCCGGCCGCGACCGAGACGTTCAGCGAACCCGCCCCCTCCGCCATCGGGATGGAGACCAGATGGTCGCAGGCCTCCCGCGTGAGCCGCCGGAGCCCCTCCCCCTCCGACCCCAGGCACAGGAGCACGTCGCCGGAAAGGTCTGACTCCCAGAGGCTTCGGCCCGCCGGATCGGCCCCGAAGACCCAGAAGCCGGCCGCCTTCGCCTTCTCCAGGAACTGGCTGGCGTTCCCCGCCCGGGCGATCCTGACCCGCTCGAGCGCGCCGGCCGCGGACTTCGACGCCGCGTCTCCGAGCCCCGCGGCGTGCCGCTCGGCCAGGACGACCGAGGCGCCGGCCGCGGCGGCCGTCCGGAGGATGGCCCCCAGGTTGCCCGGGTCGGTCACCTGGTCGAGGAAGAGAACCGTCCGCCGGCCGGGAGTGCCGGCGAGGCACGCGTCCACGTCGTCGTAGTCGCGGGACGCGACCCGGGCGGCCACGCCGTTGTGCGCCCGGCCGGCCAGCCGGTCCAGCTCCTCCCGCGGGACCGGACGCACGGAGACCCCCGCCGCACGCGCCAGCTCCTCGATCCCGGCTGCCCGGGCGTCCCGCCGGCCCCTGAGGATCCAGAGCGTCTCGACCGAGCGGGGCCGCTTCTCGAGGACCTCGCGCACCGGGTGGAAGCCGGCGACGATCACTCGGGATGCTCGACGAGCAGGACGACCTCGGCGGCGATCCCGGCGCCCCGCCCGAAATCGGTCAGGCCGTTTCCGGAGGAGGCCTTCACGGAGACCCGGGAGGGGTCCGTGCCGAGGAGGGCGGCGATGCTCTCGCGGATCGCGTCGCGGTACGGGCCCACCCGGGGCCGGGCGGCGACCACCGTGACGTCCACGTTCACGACGCGGGGGTGTTCCGTCAGCTCCCTCACGTGCGCGACGAAGCGGGCGGAGGGGGCGTCCCGGAACTCGGGGCGGGCGGTCCCGAAGACGCTCCCGAGGTCGCCCGCGGCCGCCGCCCCGAGGAGTGCGTCGGCGAGGGCGTGGAGGACGACGTCCCCGTCCGAGTGCCCTTCGGGCCCGGCGTCCGAGGGGATCTCCACCCCGCCGAGGACGCAGCGGCGCCCGGCCACCAGCGGGTGCGCGTCGAAGCCGTGGCCGATCCGGAGGCCCACGTCAGCCGCCGGCGCGGGCGAGATAGGCTTCCGCCTGCGCGAGGTCCTCGGGGTAGGTGATCTTCAGGTTCCAGCGCGAGGTCAGGACGACCGCCACCGTGCCCCCGGCGCGCTCCACCAGCTCGGCGTCGTCCGTGACGTCCGCGTTCGGCGACTTCGCGTAGGCCTTCCGGAGGAGGCCGGCCCGGAACACCTGGGGCGTCGTGACCGAGACGAGGTCGTGCCGCGGGATGGTCTCCACGACGTTCCCGTTCCGGGTGCGCTTCACCGTGTTCACCATCGCGAAGCCGGCGATCGCGGCGCCCCGCGCCGCGGCCGCGTCGACGACCGCGGCCACCTCGAGGGGGTCGACGAGCGGCCGGGCGGCGTCGTGGACGAGCACGAGGGCCTCTTCCCCCGCGCCCGAGGCCTCCAGGGCGCTCGCGACGGAATCCCGCCTGAGGACGCCCCCCTCGACGAGGCGCACCGGGAAGGGCGACGGCGCGACCGCCTCGCGGAACGCCGCCTCGTACCCCGGCGTGAAGGCCACCACGGCCTCGCTGACGCTCCCGGAGGCGTGGAGCCGCTCGAGCGTGTGCCGGAGCAGCGATTTGCCCGCGAGGAGGACGAGCGCCTTCGGGCCGTCGTCGTGGAACCGGGTCCCGAGGCCCGCGGCCGGAACGAGGGCGACGGCCGTCGCGCGGGCGGACGCCGGGGACGGCTTCAACGGCACCTCATCGGGCGAGGATCTCGGATTCCTTCGCCTTCAGCACCGTGTCGACCTCGGCGATCGAGCGGTCGGTCAGCTTCTGGACCTCGTCGAGCGCCCGCTTCTCGTCGTCGGCCGGCACCGCGGACGCCTTCGCTTCCTTCTTGACCTTCTCGTTCGCCTCGTGCCGGTGGTGGCGGATCTCGACCCGCGCCTGTTCGGCGAGGGTGTGGGCCTTCTTGGCGATCTCCTTGCGGCGCTCCTCCGTCGGCGGCGGAACCGGGATGCGGACGACCTTTCCGTCCGAGGCCGGATTGAGGCCGAGGTCGCTCTTGCGGATGGCCTTCTCGATGACCGGGCAGAGGCTGGGCTCGTACGGCTGCGCGACGAGGAGGGTCGCGTCGGGCGCCATCAGCGTCGCCACCTGGTTCAGCGGCGTCGGCGTGCCGTAGTACTCGACGAGGATCCCGTCCAGGAGCGCCGTCGTGGCCCGGCCGGTCCGGAGATGCTTCAGCTCCGTCCGGAACGCCTCGAGCGACGTGGTCATCCGGCGTTCGGCTTCCTTCTTGATCTCCGTGAGGGGCATGGGGAGTCGACCTCCTTGTCCGGAATTCCCCGCTTCAGGCGGGTGACGACCCGGCATCCACGACGCTGCCCACGGCCTCGCCCAGGACGACGCGGCGGATGTTGCCGGGCACCAGGAGATTGAAGACGCGGATCGGCATCCGGTTGTCGCGGCAGAGGGCGATCGAGGCGGCGTCCATCACGGCGAGGCGCTTCTCGAGGACCTCCTGGTAGGTGACGTGCGGCAGCAGCCGGGCCGTCGGGTCCTTCTTCGGGTCGTCCGTGAAGATGCCGTCCACGCGGGTCGCCTTGAGGATCGCGTCGGCCCGGATCTCGTTCGCGCGGAGGGCCGCCGCCGAGTCCGTCGTGAAGAAGGGATTCCCGGTCCCGCCGGCGAAGATGACGCACCGCTTCTTCTCGAGGTGCCGGATCGCGCGGCGCCGGATGAACGGCTCGGCCACGGCGCGAACCTCGAAGGCCGTCATGACCCTCGTGTAGACCTTCCGCTTCTCCATCGCGTCCTGCAGCGCGAGCGCGTTGATGACCGTCGCGAGCATCCCCATCGAGTCGCCCGTGATCCGGTCGATCCCCTGGTCGGCCGCGGAGACGCCGCGGATGATGTTCCCGCCGCCGATGACGACGGCCACCTCCACGCCGAGACCGCAGACCTCGGCCACCTCCGAGGCGATGCGCGCCACCATCGCGGGCTCGATGCCGAAGGGCTGGCTCCCGAGAAGCGCCTCCCCCGAGAGCTTCAGGAGGACCCGGCGGTATCGGGGCGCCGCGCTCATGGCTACTTCGTCAGGGCGGCGACGTCGGCGGCGAGGTCGGCGGCCTTCTTCTCGACCCCCTCGCCCACCTTGAGGCGCACGAACCGGACGACCCGGCCGTCCTTCCCGGCGCGCTCGGCGACGACCTGCGAGACCTTCTTCGCGTCGTCCTTGACGAAGGGCTGGTCGACGAGGACGACCTCGCCGAGCCACTTGTTGACCATGCCGTCCACCATCTTCTCGACGACGTTGGCCGGCTTGCCGGCGGCCGCCGCCTTGGCGCGGGCGATCTCCTTCTCCTCCTCGACCGCCTTGGCGGGGACCGCCTCGCGCGTCGCCCACTGCGGCGCGAGGGCCGCCACCTGCATCGCCAGGTCCTTCGCGAGCGTCTCGTCGCAGCCCGCGGTCTCGAGGACGACCACGTTCTTGTCCCCCGTGTGCGCGTAGAGCGTCAGCGCGCCGCCCGGAGCGGCCGTGAGCCGCGCCGCGCGCCGGAGCTGGGTGTTCTCGCCGGTCTTCGCCGTGAAGGCCTTGAGCCAGTCGGCGACCGTGCCCGTCGCGCCCGGAAGGGCGGCGGGGGCCGGGAGGGCGCGGACCTTCTCCGGGTCGAGCGACGGGGCGTCGCCGAACGCGGCCTCGGCGAAGACGGCCTCGGCGAGGATCTGCCGCGCCTTCCGGAAGTCGTCCGTCTTGGCGACGAAGTCGGTCTCGCAGTTCAGCTCGACGAGGGCGGCCGTGCCCCCCTCGACCTTGTAGCCGATCAGCCCGTCGGCGGCCACGCGGCCGGCCTTCTTGGCGGCGTCGGCGAGGCCCTTCTTGCGGAGGATCTTCTCGGCCTCCTCCACGCTGCCGTTCGTCTCCTTGAGCGCGTTCTGGCAGTCCAGAAGGCCCGCGCCCGTCTTGTCCCGGAGCTCCTTGACCTGTGACGCCGTGATCGCCATGTCGTTTCGTCCTCGCGTGAAAAGGGCCGCGCCGGGTTCAGACCCCGCGCGGCCCGTGGTCGTTCGGGTCGTTGCTCAGGCCGGAACCGTCGGAACGTCCTCCGGGGCCTTCGGCACCTCGCCCACCTGGAAGTTCGTCGGCATCGGCTCGTCGTCGCCGTGCTCGACCTTCCCGACGAAGCGCTCCTCCTGGGCGTGCAGCCCCTCGAGGACCGCGTCGGAGATCTTCCCGGTGAAGAGCTTGATGGCGCGGATCGCGTCGTCGTTGCCCGGAATGACGTGGTCGATGTCGTCCGGGTCGCAGTTCGTGTCGACGATGGCGACGACGGGGATCCCGAGCTTCCGGGCCTCCTGCACGGCGATCGCCTCGTTCTTCGGGTCGATCACGAACAGGACGTCCGGCAGCTCCTCCATCTCCTTGATGCCGACCAGGTTCTTCGCGAGCTTCGCCTTCTCGCGGTCGAGCTGGATCCGCTCCTTCTTCGTCAGGATGGCGTCGGAGCCGTCCGCGAGCATCGCCTCGATCTCCTTGAGGCGCGAGACGGACTTCCGGATGGTCACGAAGTTCGTCAGGGTGCCGCCCAGCCAGCGGTTGTTCACGTAGAACATGCCGCAGCGGTTGGCCTCCTCGTAGATCGCGTCCTGCGCCTGCCGCTTCGTGCCGACGAAGAGGATGTTCTTCCCCTGCGACGCCACGTCGGTGACGAAGGCGGCCGCCTCCCGGAAGCACTTCAGCGTCTTCTGGAGGTCGATGATGTAGATGCCGTTCCGCTTCCCGAAGATGTACTTCTTCATCTTCGGGTTCCAGCGCTTCGTCTGGTGTCCGAAGTGAACGCCCGCTTCGAGGAGCTCCTTCATCGTGATCTGGCTCATGCTGTCTCCCATTACCGCTTGGAGAACTGGAAGCGGGCACGCGCCCCGCGCTGACCGTACTTCTTGCGCTCCTTCATGCGCGAGTCGCGCGTGAGGAGCCCCGCCTTCTTGAGGGTCGGGCGCAGCTCGACGTTGAAGAGGCAGAGGGCGCGGGCGATGCCGTGACGGATCGCGCCGGCCTGCCCGGCGACGCCCCCGCCGTCCACGTTCGCGACGACGTCGAACTTCTCGGTCGTCTCCGTGAGCGCGAGCGGCTGGCGGATGACCATCTTCAGCACGTCGTTCGGGAAGTAGTCCTCGAACTTCCGGCCGTTCACCGACACGACGCCCGTGCCGGGGCGGAGGTAGACCCGGGCCACCGACTCCTTGCGACGGCCCCTGGCGTGGAACTGCGGACTGGTCAAGGCTTCGGCTCTCCTTTGCGTGCGTCAGGCCGTCGCGGCGGCAGGCGCCTGGGCCGCGTGCGGGTGGTGGGGTCCGGCGTAAACCTTCAGCTTCTTCAGCATCTTCCGGCCGAGCTTCGTCTTCGGGAGCATCCCCTGGACGGCCGACTCGATGAGGCGTTCGGGGTGCTCGGCCCGGAGGCGGAGCGCCGCGACTTCCTTCAACCCGCCGGGGAAGCCCGTGTGGCGGCGATAGACCTTCGCCCCTTCCTTCCGGCCGGTCAGGACGACCTTCTCGGCGTTGACCACGACGACGAAATCGCCCGTGTCGAGGAAGGGCGTGTAGTACGGCTTCGCCTTCCCCGTGAGGTGGCGCGCCACCTGGGTCGCGAGCCGTCCGAGGACCTTGCCGTCGGCGTCGACGACGATCCACCGGCGGGAGAGTTCCGAGGTCTTGGGAAGCGGCGTTCGCATGCTCACGGGATTCCAGCGTCTCCGGTCGGTGAAGGCGGGGGCGGGCTCCCCGGGGCTTGATGATCCGGGGCCGCAGGTCTCTCCGATGCGGCCCGCGCGGATGCATCGAAAGACCAGAGCCCCGACGGCTGACGACCGCGGGATCGGACGAGTCCTTTCCCGCAAAGGGTCGAAAAGATACGTCACCCCGGAGAACGTGTCAAGGACGCCCGCCGGGGTTCAGAATACGGCCATGAGCGCCGTTCCTCTCGACGGGAAGAAGACAGCCGCCCTGATCCGGGCCGAGGTGGCCGAGGGCGTCCGGGCCCTGGCCGCCCGCGGCGTCGTCCCGGGGCTCGCCGCGGTCCTCGTCGGCGACAACCCCGCGAGCGCGGTTTACGTGCGAAACAAGGGAAAGGCGGCCGGGGAGGCGGGCATCGCCTCCCGGACCCTCCGCTTCCCCGCCGACCTCGCCGAGGAGGAGCTCCTCCGGACGATCGAGGAGCTGAACCGCGACGAGACGGTGGACGCCATCCTCGTCCAGCTCCCCCTCCCCGCCCCGATCCGGGCCTCCCGGATCCTGGAGGCCGTGGACCCGGCCAAGGACGTGGACGGCTTCCACCCCGTCAGCGTCGGGCGGCTCGTCCAGAACCGCCCCGGGCCGCGCCCCTGCACGCCCGCCGGCGTCATGGAGCTCCTCCGGCGGGAGGGGATCGCCCTCCGCGGCACCCGGGCCGTGGTCGTCGGGCGGAGCGAGATCGTCGGCCGGCCGATGGCCCTCCTCCTGACGCACGCCGACGCCACCGTCACCGTGGCGCACTCGAAGACGCGGGACCTCCCGGCCGTCTGCCGCGAGGCGGACCTCCTCGTGGCCGCCATGGGGAAGCCCGGGTTCGTGACCGGCGACTTCGTGAAGGAGGGGGCCGTCGTCGTGGACGTCGGGATCAACCGGATCACGGACGCGGCGGACCTCCGCCGCTTCGACGAGATCGGCGACACCACCCTCGCCGCCCTCCAGAGCGCGTCCGCCGGGAACCCGAGCCGCCTGCCCGTCGCGCTGACCGCGGCGGTATGGAGCCTCGGGCTGCTACTGGAACGAACGTCGCGTCAAGTCCGGTGGGCGGCGGTGGCGGGGCTTCTTCTGCTGGCCGGAATCGTCGCGCAATACGAGCTCGCCACGCA
>DAOMFB010000124.1:0-7799 GCA_035429585.1 Thermoanaerobaculia bacterium | reverse complement strand
CGCACTGTCTGAGCGAAGCGAGTTTGCGCGCCCCGGAGGAGGGCACACCGGCCGGATGAGACGCACGGGGCCGCCTTCGGGCGGCCCTTTTCGTTCCTGCGACCCGCTCTCGACTAAGATCCCCCCACCGTGAGCGCGCGGGCGGCCCACTGTCCGAACTGCGGGGCGGAGGTCCTCTTCGCCGCCGGCTCGTCGCTCGTCACCGTCTGCCGGCAGTGCCGCGCGGCCGTCGCGCGGAAGGGCGTGAACGTCGAGGCGATCGGCATTGTGGCCGAGCTGGTCCCGACGTCGTCCCCGTTCAAGGTCGGGATGAGCGCCCGTCCGAAGCACGGGATCAAGCCGTTCCGGATCGTCGGGCGCCTGCAGCTCTCGACGGGCGAAGGGACGTGGGACGAGTGGCACGTCGCCTTCGAGAGCGGCGGCTATGCGTGGCTGGCCGAGGCGCAGGGCGCCTTCTGGATGATGCAGCCCCTCCCCGCGCCCCCCGTCCCCGAGTGGGAGACGCTCCGGCCGGGCGAGCGGCTGAACCTCGGGGCCTACGGGATGTTCACCGTCGCCGAGCGCCGCGACGCGACCTACGCCTCGGCGGAAGGGGACCTTCCGTTCGTCGCTCCGCCGGGGGCCGTCTTCCGCTACGCCGACATCTCGGGCGCCGACGGCAGCCTCGGGACCCTCGACTACGGCGACGACCCCGGGCTCGACGGGTTCTTCGTCGGCCGGAAGGTGGAGCTTCCGGACCTCGGCATCGAAGGGCTCGCCGCGTGGACGGAACGGAAGACCGGCGCGAAGGCGCAGGCCCTCAACTGCCCGAGCTGCGGCGGGGCCCTGTCCCTCAAGGCCCCGGCCTCACCCGCCCGGATCGCCTGCCAATACTGCGGTTCATTGCTGGGTTCCCGCGCCGGCGTTTCTCCGGGCGAAAGAGAGGGCCCCCCGTCGAAGTTCGAGGTGCTGGAGAAGCTCTCCGCCGCGCCCTTCACGCCGCGGATCCCCCTCGGGGCCTCCGGCACCCTGGACGGTCGGCCGTACGTTCTCCTCGGCGCCGTCGTGAAGAAGACGAGCTCCGGCGGCACGGACTACTTCTGGACCGAGTACCTCCTCAAGGAGACGAAGAGCGAGGCCTACCACTGGCTCGCCGAGTCGAACGGGCACTGGACGGTCCTCGCCCCCGTCGCGGCGGGAGAGGTGAACGAGGGTCCCCGCTTCGCGACGTACCGCGGTCAGCGTTACCGCGTCTTCAACCGGAACGCGGCCGTCGTGGACGCGGTCCTCGGCGAGTTCTACTGGGCCGTGAAGAAGGGCGAGACGACACAGGCCTCCGACTACGTCGCCCCGCCGCGGATGCTCTCGAAGGAAGAGGCCGCGACCGAGATCAACTGGACCGAGGGGGTCTACGTTTCGACGGCGGACGTCGAGAAGGGCTTCGGGCTGCCGGCGTCCCTCCCGGCCCCGACCGGGGTCGGCGCCTGCCAGCCCTGGCCCGACGCGGGGAAGGCCCACCTCGTCTGGCAGCTGGCCGGGATCCTCGCGGCCGCCGCCGTCGGCATCTTCGTCGTGGCGACGCTCCTCGCGCCCCGAAAGGTCGTCTTCGACCGGACCTACGACCTCGTCGATCCGCAGAAGAAGATCTGGGCCGAGCGGGGAGCCGCCGCCTCGGGGGCGTGGGGGGCGACGCGGGCGGCAGCCGCGCCGGCCGACCGCGTCCTCCTCTCCGAGCCGTTCGAGACGACGCGGCAGGCGAACCTCAAGGCCGACTTCTTCGCCGCGACGAGCAACAACTGGGTCGGCGCGGGGGCCGACCTGATCGCCGAGGGGACGGGCGAGGTCCGCTCCTTCTACCTCCTGTCGGACCGGTACTCGGGCGTCGACGGCGGGGAGAGCTGGAGCGAGGGGAGCCAGTCGCGGACGGTCTGGCTCTCGCGTCTCCCGGCGGGAAAGTACGTCCTCCGGCTCGAGCCCGAGACCGACGCGCCGAACCCCCCCGGCTCGTTCCGGGTGAAGCTGACGAGCGGCGTCCCGCGCCTGCTCCACCTCGTCGTCGTCCTGTTCCTCCTCTTCTGCGGGCCCTTCGGGCTCCTCGTCTCGCACGCCGCCTTCGAGGGGCGGCGCTGGTCCGAGAGCGACTTCTCCTCGACGGGGGCCGTCAAGGAGGAGGGGGGCGACGACTCGGGAGACGACTCATGAGACGGATCTTCAGGTTCCTCGGGCCCGGGCTCCTCGCCCTCTACGGGTGGGCGGCGGTGAGCGGCTGGGACGCCTCGATCGGGGCGCAGAAGAACACGCTGCCGGCCTCGGCGCGGAACGCCGGCGGCTGGCGGAGCTACCACTTCTGGAGCGGAGGCAAGTGATGGAATGGTGGAATGTCCACGGGCACCAGGTCGTCTCGACGATCGTCTTCTCGGTCATCGGGATCGTCACCTTCTCGATCTTCTTCGCGATCCTCCCGAAGGTCCTCCCCTTCTCGCTCAAGAAGGAGATGGAGGAGGACCAGAACATCGCCCTCGGGATCGTGATCGGCTCGATCATCATCGCGATCGCGATCATCATCGCGGCCAGCGTGACGGGCGGCTGAGCCGGCGGGACGCCCCGTGACGCACGGCGGAGAGGCCCACGTCCGTCCGGGGCCCGTCTACCTGACGGTCCTCGTCATCGCGTCGTGCGGGCTGGTCTACGAGCTCGTCGCGGGCACGCTCGCGAGCTACCTCCTCGGCGACTCCGTCACGCAGTTCTCCCTCGTCATCGGCATCTACCTGACGGCGATGGGGCTCGGCGCCTGGCTGACGAAGTTCGTCACGCGGAACGTCGCCCGACGCTTCGTCGAGGCCGAGATCGCCGTCGCGCTGATCGGCGGCCTTTCGGCGCCGGCCCTCTTCTTCGCCTTCTCCTCGCCCCGCTGGTTCCACCCCGTCTTCTTCGGGATCGTCCTCCTCGTGGGCGTCCTCGTCGGCGTCGAGATCCCGCTCCTCATGCGGCTCCTCAAGGACGCCGTGGTCTTCAAGGACCTCGTCGCGCAGGTCCTCACGTTCGACTACCTCGGGTCGCTCGCCGCCTCGGTCCTCTTCCCGCTCCTCCTCGTCCCGCGTCTCGGCCTCGTCCGGACGTCCGTCCTGTTCGGCCTCCTGAACGCCGCCGTCGCCTTCTGGTCGATCCACCTCTTCCGGCGGCAGCTCGGGCCGCCGGGCAGCCTCCTCGCCCGCGCGGGTTTCGTGGCCGTCCTCCTCCTCGCGGCCTTCGCCTCGGCGAACCAGCTGACGACGCTCGCCGAGGAGACGCAGTACGCCGACGAGGTGATCGTCGCCCAGAACTCGCCGTACCAGCGAATCGTCGTGACGCGGAACCGGGCCGGCTTCCAGCTCTTCCTCTCGGGGCACCTCCAGTTCTCCTCGGTGGACGAGTACCGGTACCACGAGGCGCTCGTCCACCCCGCCTTCGGCGTCCGGCCGGACGCGAAGCGGATCGCCGTCCTCGGCGGCGGCGACGGCCTCGCCGTCCGCGAGGCGCTGAAGCACGCCGGGGTCGAGTCCGTGACGCTCGTGGACCTCGACCCGGCCGTCACGAAGCTGGCGAAGACGCACCCGCTCTTCACCGCCCTGAACCGGAGATCGCTCGCCGATCCCCGCGTCACGGTCGTGAACGACGACGCAATGGTCTGGCTCGAGGCGGGGAAGGGCCTCTTCGACCTGATCCTCGTCGACTTCCCGGACCCGAACGGCTACTCGGTCGGGAAGCTCTACACGACGCGCTTCTACGCCCTCGCGAAGCGGCGCCTCGACCCCGGTGGCGTCATGGCCGTCCAGAGCACGTCTCCCCTCTTCGCGCGGACGAGCTTCTGGATCGTCGCGAACACCATCGAGGCGGCGGGCTTCTCCGTCCGGCCGTACCAGATGACGGTCCCCTCCTTCGGGGTCTGGGGCTACGTCCTCGCGTCGCCCCGCCCCTTCGAGGAGCCGAAGAGCGTGCTCCCGGGCCTTCGGGCCCTCTCGTCGGAGACGGTCGCGTCGCTCTTCGTTTTCGGACCGGACATCGCCCGCGTCGAGGCGCCGGTGAACCGCCTGAACGACCAGGTCCTCGTCCGGACGTACGAGAGCGAGTGGAAGAAGTTCGACTGACGCGGCGCGACGCCATCGTCGCGCTGATGGGAACCGGGGCTGCCGCCGCGCTCGCCGCCGCCCTCGCCTCGTGCGGGCGCCGAAGCGACCGGGCTCTCCCCTTCGAGGGGGGATTCGCCGTGCCGGACGAGGCGCTCGGACACCGGCTCCGGAGAGGGGACCTGCTCGCGCGCCCCGCGGTCCGGACGGAGCGCGTCGGGACGGCGATCCTCGGCGGGGGGATCTCCGGGCTCGCGGCCGCGTGGGCGCTGGAACGCGCCGGGGACGCCGACTTCCGCGTCTACGAGCTGGAGTCGGCGCCGGGCGGCACGGCGCTCTCCGGCGCGAGCGACGTCTCGAGGTACCCGTGGGGGGCCCACTACGTCCCCGTTCCCGTCTACCCGAACCCCGCGATGGAGGCGGTCCTCTCGGAGGTCGGGGCGCTCGTCGGGCGGGACGCGAACGGCGATCCCGTCTTCGCCGAGGAGATGCTCTGCCGCGAGCCGGAGGAGCGGCTCTTCTTCGGCTACGAGTGGCACCCGGGCCTCTACCCCCGCGTGGGGGCGTCCGGCAACGACCTCGCCCAGCTCGCCGGCTTCGAGGCCGAGATGGCCGCCTTCGCGGCGCTCCGGGACGGGAAGGGACGGCGGGCCTTCGCCGTTCCGACGAGCGCCTCCTCCGACGACGCGGAGCTCCTCGCCCTCGACCAGATGACGATGGGCGAGTGGATGCGGTCGAAGGGATTCGACTCGCCGCGACTCCTCTGGCTGGCCGAGTACGGCTGCCGCGACGACTTCGCCGGGAGCCTCGACGAGACCTCGGCGTGGGCCGGCCTCCACTACTACGCGGCCCGCCTCCGGGGAGAGGGGCCCGGCGAGGAGCCGGCGCCCTTCCTGACCTGGCCGGAGGGGAACGGGCGGCTGGTTCACCATCTCGCGACGTCGGCGGCCGGCCGGCTCGTCCCGTCCGCGCTCGTCTTCGACGTCGTACCGCGGAGGTCCCCGGCCGCTCCCGTCGCCGTCCGGTACCTCGACGCCGCGAAGGACGAGGTCGTCGCGGTGGAGGCGCGGGACGTCGTCCTCGCCCTGCCGAAGTTCGTCGCCGCGCGGGTCCTCGCCCCGTGGCGGGAGAACCCGCCCCCGTTCCTCCGGACGATGGGGTACGCCCCGTGGATCGTGGCGAACCTGACCCTCTCCGCGCGGCCGCGGGAGCGGGCGACCTCCCTCGCGTGGGACAACGTGATCTACGACTCGAGGTCGCTCGGCTACGTCGTGGCGACCCACCAGGCCGGCCGGGACCACGGGCCGACCGTGCTCACCTGGTACCACGCCTTCGCCGGGGAGGAGCCGCGGGCCGCCCGGGAGAAGCTCTTCGGCATGACGTGGGAGGAGATCGCCTCGGCCGCCCTCGCGGACCTGACGAAGGCCCACCCCGACCTGCCCCGGCTCGTCACGCGGCTCGACGTGGCGCGCTGGGGGCACGCCATGCTCCGACCGGCGCCCGGGTTCCTCTCGAGCCCGGCCCGGCGCCTCCCCGACGAGCCCCTCGGCGGCGTCCGCTTCGCCCACGCCGACACGGGGCTCCCGCTCTTCGAGGACGCGCTCGACGCGGGCGTCCGCGCCGCCGGGTCGATCCTCCGGGAGCGCAGCCGGCGGCCGCCGCCGTTCTCCGGGAGCGGGCGATAACATCGCTCCCGCGGTGACCTCTCCCTGGCTCTTCTCGCGAAACGTCGACCTCGGTCTCTTCGGGGGCTCGACGGCGGCGGCCCTGCTGCTCCTTCTCGTCGGACGGTGGACCGGGCAGCTGGACGGCGACGCGCCGCTCTGGCTCTGGGTGGGGGCGGTCGTCTTCGTCGACGTGGCGCACGTCTGGTCCACCGGCTGGCGCGTCTATGCCGACGGGGAGGAGTTCCGGAGCCGCGCCCCCCTCTTTCTCGCCGTTCCGGCCGCCTGCTACGCGGCGGGCGTCGTTCTCTACTCCCTGTCGCCGCTCCTCTTCTGGCGCGTCCTGGCGTACGTCGCCGTCTTCCACTTCGTCCGGCAGCAGTACGGCTGGGTGGCGCTCTACCGGCGGAAGAACCGGGAGGAGGACGGCCTCGCCCGCCGACTCGACGCGGCGGTCGTCTACGGCGCCACGCTCGTCCCCCTCCTCTTCTGGCACGCCCACCAGCCGCGCCGCTTCCACTGGTTCCTCAAGGGGGACTTCCTCGGCGGCCTCCCCCCGGCGGTGAGCCTCGCGGCGATGGTCCTCTACGCGGGCGTCTTCGCGGCCTGGCTCGCGAAGGAGCTGGCCCGCGTCCGACGCGGCCTCCCGGTCTCGTGGGGAAAGCACCTCGTCGTCGCCTCGACGATCCTGATGTGGTTCGGCGGGATCGTCGTCCTCAACTCCGACTACGCCTTCACCGTGACGAACGTGCTCGTCCACGGCGTCCCGTACTTCGGCCTGGTCTTCTTCACGGAGAGGGCGCGGGCGGCAGGGCGCGCCGCCGACGGGCGGCCTCCGGGCCTCGCCGACTTCGGCGTCCGGAGCGCCGTCTTCTTCCTCCTCCCCCTCTTCGCGGTGGCCTTCCTCGAGGAATGGGGCTGGGACCGGCTCGTCTGGCACGAGAACCGGGCGATCTTCCCCGGCCCGGCGCTCGAGCCCGGCGCGCTCCTCCTCGCCGCCATCGTCCCGCTCCTCGCCCTCCCGCAGGCGACGCACTACGTGCTGGACGGCTTCATCTGGAAGCTCCGGCCGGAGAACCGCGCCGCCGCCCGGGCCGTCGGGCTCCCGGAGCCGGCATGACGCGCCCGCTCGGGATCCACCTGCTCCTCGACGTCGCGGGCGTCTCGTTCACCCTCCTGGACGACGACGTCCTCCTGGAGCGCCTGCTCCTGGCGACGGTGGACCAGATGGGGGCGACGCTCCTCGGGATCCACCTCCACCGCCTCGAGCCGCAGGGGGTCAGCGGCGTGGCCGTCATCTCCGAGTCCCACCTGACGATCCACACGTGGCCCGAGCGCGGGGAGGCGGCGATCGACCTCTTCACCTGCGGCGACGCGGCGCGGGCGCGGGCCGCCCTCGACTGGCTCCGCTGGTCGATGGGAGGAAAGGCCTCGCGTTTCCGCGAGATCCCGCGCGGAGCGCACGCCCTCGACTACTAGGGGCCGGCGGAGCGGGGGCGTATCATGACCCGACGAATCTTCCCGGGCGGGAGGCGTGCGTGAGGCTTTCCGGCATGAGCTCGCTGTTCGAGATGAAGAACCTCGTGGATGTCGCGCCGCTCGGCTTCGCGCTCGTCCTCCTCCTCATCCTCGTCATCTCCTTCCGGTCGCGCGCCACGGTCTTCTGCCAGTACCTGAAGGCGATGACCGGGGTCGAGCTCAAGCCGAAGGAGGTCCGCCGCGTCTTCAAGTCGCAGGGACAGGACGGCGTCCGGACGCTCTTCCTCGACCTGATCATCCGCGAGGACCTGAAGACCGGGCCGCTGGTGATCCCGGAGGGGGCCAAGCAGACCGGCACGACCCGGCCCCTCTCCTCGGTTCGCGGGAAGCTCCCGACCTGACCGCGCCCCTCCGCCGGCCCGCCGCGGCACTCGCCACCGGGCTCCTCGCCCTCGCGGCGGCGGCCCAGCAGCCGTCCCCCACGCCGACCCCCGCGCGCGCGGGGCAGGTCGTGACGCGGGTGGACGTCGACATCCTCGAGCTGGACGTCCTCGCCCTCGACGGGAAGGAC
>DAOMFB010000123.1:0-7888 GCA_035429585.1 Thermoanaerobaculia bacterium | reverse complement strand
GAAGTCCCCTCTCCCGCCCCCCCGGCTCCCACGGCCGCGCCGCAGCCTCCCGCCCCCGCGGGCGCACGAACCTCCCCGCCCGAGCCGCGCCGCCCGAAATACCCTCCCGACTTCGCGGAGGAGCCGCTGCTCGTCCCCCCGCCGGAGCTCGCCACGACGTGCTCCGGGAAGACGGTCGGGGTCTCGATGACGATCGCGGAGGACGGCACGCTCTCGAGCGCGAAGGTGATCTCCTCGTCGGGCGTCCTCGCCTGCGACGAGGTCGTCCTTTCCGCCGTCGCGCAGGCCCGCTTCAAGGCCGCGCTCGCCGCGGACGGGAAGCCCGTCGAGGGGCGCTTCGTCTTCTCGGCCCGCTTCTGAGGCGCGGCCGCGCCTATACTGGACCCGTGCGGCGCGCCCTCCGGTTCGCCCTCACGCTCCTCGCGGCCGCGAGCCTCGGCTGCGCCGAAAAGAAGGTCGCCCTCCGGATGGCCGTCGACGTGACGAGCGACCCCGCGGGGGCGGAGGTGCGGCTTCGCGGAAAGAGCCTGGGGCCCGCGCCGCGCACCGTGAGCCTCGAGACGTACGCCGACCTCGCGGCCCTCGCCGCCGTCCGCGGGGACCTCGAGACCGTCGAGAAGCGGGTCCGGATCCTCTCGTCGGACAAGGCCGAGGTCGTCTTCCGCCTCGGGAGCGACGGCCCGTCGCCGCTCGCCCGCCGTCTCGGGCTGACGCGCATCCTCGTCTTCGAGTACGCCGAGTCGGTCTCCTTCGACTCCGGGCAGTCGGTCCTCCGCCCCGGGGCCTTCCCCGTCCTCGACAAGCAGGCCGACATCCTGAACGTCTACTTTCCGGCCGCCGTGGCCACGGTCTGCGGCTTCACCGACTCGACCGGGGGCGACGAGCTGAACGACCGGCTCTCGCTGGCGCGGGCCGAGGCGGTCGTGACGTATCTCACGGAGCGAGGCGTCGCGCCGGCACGCCTGAGGGGACGAGGGTTCGGGAAGGACTTCCCGATCGCCCCGAACGACACCCCGGAGGGCCGTTCCCGCAACCGGCGGACCGAGGTCGTCCTCCCCGACTAGCCCGTCGCCTTCCGGGCCGCCTTCGGGAAGAGGAGCGACGCGCCGATCGCCCCGCCGATCAGGACGGCGATGATGCCGAGCGACCACGTCACGGGGAACTTCCCGCCGAAGGCATCGTTGAGCCACGCCATCTTCAGGCCGACGAAGACGAGGACCGTCCCCAGGCCGTACTTCAGGAGGTGGAATTTCCCGACCGCCCCCGCCAGCATGAAGAACATGGCGCGCAGGCCGAGGATGGCGCAGATGTTCGACGTGAAGACGATCAGGGGCTCGTCCGTGATGGCGAAGATGGCGGGGACGGAGTCGATCGCGAAGATGACGTCGGTCACCTCGATGAAGACGAGGGCGAGGAAGAGCGGCGTCGCCGCGATCCGCCCCGCGTCCCGGACGAAGAAGGACGCCCCCTTCAGCTCGTGGGTCACCGGGACGAGCCGCTTCACGAGCCGGACGACCGGGTTCTTCGCCGGGTCGATCGGCTTGTCCGGGGCGATCAGGATCTTGAGTCCCGTCAGGACGAGGAACCCCCCGAAGAGCCAGAGGACCCAGTGGAACTGCATCAGGGCCGCCCCGAGGGCGATGAAGATCGCGCGGAAGACGAGGGCCCCGAGGATCCCCCAGAAGAGAACCCGGTGCTGCAGCTCCGCCGGGATGGCGAAGAAGCCGAAGACGACGACGAAGATGAAGACGTTGTCGACCGAGAGCGACTTCTCGACGACGTAGCCCGTCAGGTACTCGAGAAACGTCTGCCAGGCCGCCGCCTCGGGAACGAAGCCGGGCAGGGACGTCAGGCGCGGCACCTGCGGGAAGCGCCACGCGCCGTATTTCCAGATCGCCGCCCCGACCGCCAGGGCGAGAACGACCCAGACGACGCTCCAGGCCGCCGCCTCGCGGAAGGAGACCGCGTGCGCCTTCCGGTGGAAGACGCCGAGGTCGAGCGCCAGCATGGCGAGGACGACGAGCAGGAAGAGCCCGTAGACCCACCAGTACTCGGCGAACGGGAAGAGCGTCACGTTCGGTGTCATGTCACAAGGTGCGGATGGCAGATCGAGTCGTCCCGGAAGTCAGCTCGCGCGGAGGGAGTACGGGGGAACCCGGCGATCGGGTTCCCCTGTCCACTACGCCGGCCGGACGCCGCCTCCCGAGCGCGCCATCTCCTCCAGCCGCTCGATCCGCTGCTGCGTCGATGGGTGGGTCGAGAAGAGGGTGGCGAGGCCGCCCGCGGTGAACGGGTTCACGATGAAGAGGTGCGCCGTCGCCGGCGAGCCGTGCATCATCGGCGCCTCGGCCTTGTACGACTCGAGCTTCCGGAGGGCGTTGGCGAGCGCCATCGGGTTCCCGGTGATCTCGGCGCTCGCCTCGTCGGCGAGGAACTCGCGCGAGCGGGAGATCGCCATCTGGATCAGCATGGCCGCGATCGGCGCGACGATCACGCCGATCAGGCCCGCGAGGGGATGTCCTCCCTCGCCGTCGTCCCGCCGGCCGCCGCCGAACCAGAGGGCCATGTTCGCCAGCTGCGACAGCGCGCCCGCCAGCGTGGCCGCCACCGTCATGATGAGCGTGTCGCGGTTCTTCACGTGCCCCAGCTCGTGCGCCATGACGCCTTCGATCTCGTCGCGGCTCATCAGGCGGAGGAGGCCCTCGGTCGCGGCGACGGCCGCCTTGTCGGGGCTCCGCCCCGTCGCGAAGGCGTTGGGCGCCTCCTCGGGGATGACGTAGACCTTCGGCATCGGGATGCCGGACTTGGCCGCGAGGCCGCGGACGATCGAGAAGAACTCGGGCGCGTCGGCCTCGGACACCTCCTGGGCGCCATACATCTTCAGGACGATCTTGTCGGAGAACCAGTAGCTCACGAAGTTCATCACCACGGCGAACAACAGGGCGATCATCATTCCCTGCCGCCCGCCGAAGAGCTGGCCCAGCCAGAGGAACAGGGCGGTCAGCGCCGCCAGAAGCAGGAGCGTCTTCATCCGGTTCATCGGGATCCTCCCGGCGCCGGAGGGCGCCGTCTCGAAAATCTTATACGACAGACGAATTTCCCGGGATTCGCGGCCCCGCCCGCCCCGCCGTAACTGTCTGATTCTTCACTGATTCATTCGGATCATGGCCCGCGCGGACGCGCCGAAGAATGATCCGTCCGTTACGGGGGGTCCTTATATGACAGAACGTGAATCGATCTGCCTGGACGGCAACGAGGCCGTCGCCTCGGTCGCTCACCGGACGAACGAGGTCATCGCCATCTACCCCATCACGCCGTCGTCGAACATGGGCGAATGGGCCGACGAGTGGTCCTCCAAGGGGATGAAGAACATCTGGGGGAACGTCCCCGAAGTCGTGGAGATGCAGTCGGAGGGGGGCGCCTCCGGGGCCGTCCACGGGGCCCTGCAGGCCGGCGCCCTCTCGACGACCTTCACCGCCGCGCAGGGGCTCCTCCTGATGATCCCGAACATGTACAAGATCGCGGGGGAGCTGACCTCCTACTGCATGCACGTGGCGGCCCGGACGGTGGCCACGCACGCCCTCTCGATCTTCGGCGACCACTCGGACGTCATGGCCTGCCGGCAGACCGGCTTCGCGATGCTCTCCTCGAACTCCGTCCAGGAGGCGCACGACTTCGCCGCGATCGGCCAGATGGCGACGCTGAAGTCCCGTGTCCCGCTCCTCCACTTCTTCGACGGCTTCCGCACGTCGCACGAGGTGGCGAAGACGGAGATCCTCTCCGACGAGGACCTCCTCGCCCTCCTCGACGCCGAGGCGATCGCGGCCCACCGCTCCCGCGCGCTCTCGCCGGACCGCCCCGTCCTCCGGGGCTCGGCGCAGAACCCCGACGCCTTCTTCCAGGCGCGCGAGGCGTGCAACCGCTGGTACACGGCCTGCGCCGGGATCGTCCAGCAGGAGATGGACCGCTTCGCGAAGCGGGTCGGCCGCTCCTATCACCTCTTCGACTACGTCGGGCACCCGGAGGCCGAGCGCGTGATCGTCCTGATGGGCTCGGGCGCCGAGGCGGCGCACGAAGCGGTCGAGTGGATGGTCGCTCGCGGCGAGAAGGTCGGGATCGTCAAGGTCCGGCTCTACCGCCCCTTCGACATCCCGGCCTTCATCGGAGCCCTCCCGAAGACGGTCAGGGCCCTCGCGGTCCTCGACCGGACGAAGGAGCCGGGGGCCATCGGCGACCCGCTCTACCTCGACGTCGTGACGGGCCTCGCCGAGGCGAAGACCGCCGGCCTCCTGAAGTTCGCGAAGGACCCGGTCGTCGTCGGCGGGCGGTACGGCCTGTCCTCGAAGGAGTTCACGCCGGCCATGGTGAAGGCGGTCTTCGACGAGCTCGGCAAGGGCGCGCCGAAGAACCACTTCACGGTCGGCATCGTGGACGACGTGACGCACACCTCGCTCCCCTGGGACCGCGAGGTCGACACCGAGGCCGACGAGGTGGCCCGGGCGGTCTTCTACGGGCTCGGCGCCGACGGGACCGTCAGCGCGAACAAGAACTCGATCAAGATCATCGGCGAGGAGACGGGCAAGTACGCCCAGGGCTACTTCGTCTACGACTCGAAGAAGTCCGGCGCCGTCACGATCTCCCACCTCCGCTTCTCGGACAAGCCGATCCGCTCCACGTACCTCGTCTCGAAGGCGAGGTTCGTCGCCTGCCACCAGGAGTCGTTCCTCGACAAGTACGACGTCCTCGAGTACGCCGCCCCGGGCGGGACGGTGCTCCTGAACGTCGGGCGGTCGAAGGAGGAGGTCTGGGACGCCCTCCCCCGCGAGATGCAGGAGACGATCCTCGAGCGGAAGCTCAAGGTCTTCGTCATCGACGCCTACAAGGTGGCCCGCGAGCTCGGGATGGGGGTCCGGATCAACACGATCATGCAGACCTGCTTCTTCGCGATCTCGGGCGTCCTTCCGCGCGAGGACGCCATCAAGGAGATCAAGAAGGCCGTCGAGAAGACCTACGGGAAGAAGGGCCCCGAGATCGTCAAGAGGAACTTCGCGGCGATCGACGGGACGCTCGAGCACCTCCACGAGCTCCCCGTTCCCGGAAAGGTGACGGCGACGCGGACGCGGCCCCCCATCGTCTCCGACGCGGCGCCCGACTTCGTGAAGAAGGTCTCGGCCGTCATGCTCGCGGGCAAGGGGGACCTCCTCCCGGTCAGCGCCTTCCCGCCCGACGGCACCTGGCCGCTCTCGACCGCGCGCTGGGAGAAGCGGAACATCGCCCTCGACATCCCGGTCTGGGACGAGACGATCTGCATCCAGTGCAACAAGTGCGCGATGGTCTGCCCCCACGCGGCGATCCGCGTGAAGGTCTACGACCCCGCGCTCCTCGGCAAGGCCCCCGCGACCTTCAAGTCGATGGACTTCAAGGGGCCCGAGTACAAGGGGCAGAAGTACACCGTCCAGGTCGCCCCGGAGGACTGCACGGGCTGCACGCTCTGCTCCGTCGTCTGTCCCGCCAAGGACAAGTCGAACCCGAAGCACAAGTCCCTCGACATGCACCCGCAGCGCCCGCTCCGCGAGGCCGAGGCCGCGAACTTCGCCTTCTTCCTCGACCTGCCCGAGGCGCCCCGCGAGACCGTGCGCCTCGACGTGAAGGGGACGCAGTTCCTCGAGCCGCTCTTCGAGTTCTCCGGCGCCTGCACCGGCTGCGGCGAGACGCCGTACGTGAAGCTCCTGACGCAGCTCTTCGGCGACCGGACGATCATCGCGAACGCGACCGGGTGCTCCTCGATCTACGGCGGAAACCTCCCGACGACGCCCTACGCGACGAACCGCGACGGGCGCGGGCCGGCCTGGAACAACTCCCTCTTCGAGGACAACGCCGAGTTCGGGTTCGGCTACCGCCTCGCGATCGACTCGCAGAAGGACTACGCCGGGCACCTCCTGAAGACGCTCTCCGCCTCCCTCGGCGAGACCCTCGTCGCGGAGCTCCTCGAAGCGGACATGACCAGCGAGGCCGGGATCGCCGCACAGCGCCAGCGGGTCGTCGCCCTCCGGGCGAAGCTGAAGGGGCTCGGCGGCGCGGACGCCGCCGCCGCCAGGGTCCTCGACCAGATCGCGGACTTCCTCGTCAAGAAGAGCGTCTGGATCGTCGGGGGCGACGGCTGGGCCTACGACATCGGCTACGGCGGCCTCGACCACGTCCTCGCCTCGGACAAGGACGTGAACGTTCTCGTCCTCGACACCGAGGTCTACTCGAACACGGGCGGCCAGCAGTCGAAGGCGACGCCGATGGGAGCCGCGGCCAAGTTCGCGGCCAACGGCAAGGGAGTCCCGAAGAAGGACCTCGGGATGCTCGCGATGACGTACGGCCACGTCTACGTCGCGCACATGGCCTTCGGCTCGAAGGACAACCAGACCGTGAAGGCCTTCCTCGAGGCCGACTCCTGGAACGGCCCGTCGATGCTCGTCGCCTACAGCCCCTGCATCGCCCACGGCTACGACCTGTCGTACAGCCTCGACCAGCAGAAGCTGGCCGTCGACTCCGGCTACTGGCCGCTCTACCGGTTTGACCCGCGCCGGATCCCGACAGGCGAGACCCCGCTCGTCATGGACTCGACGCAGATCAAGTCCTCGATCGCCCAGTTCATGCGGAACGAGGCGCGCTTCCGGATGGTCGAACAGCAGAACCCGGTGCGGTTCAAGATGCTCCTCGGCAAGGCGGAGCGCGAGGTGCGCGAGCGCTTCGCGATCTACGAGAACCTCGCCAAGATCACGATGACGAAGGCGGGCGCCACGCCCCCGTCCGCCCCGGCCCCCGCGGCGCCGGCGGCTCCGAAGGCCTGAGGAGGAGACGATGGACCTCTCGACCACCTATCTCGGCCTGAAGCTCTCCCATCCCTTCATGCCCGGCGCCTCGCCGATGGTCGACGACCTCGACACGGTCCGGCGCCTCGAGGACGCGGGCGCGTCGGCCATCGTCATGCACTCGCTCTTCGAGGAGCAGATCACCCGCGAGCAGATCGGGACGATCGAGGCGATGGAGATCCACGCCGGGGCCTTCGCCGAGGCGCTCTCGTACTTCCCCGAGCCCGAGGAGTACCGCCTCGGGCCGGAGCAGTACCTCGAGCAGATCCGGAAGATCAAGCTCGCCGTGAAGCTTCCCCTCATCGCCTCCCTGAACGGCGTGACGCTCGGGGGATGGCTCGAGTACGCCCAGAAGATCGAGCAGGCCGGCGCCGACGCCCTCGAGCTGAACGTCTACTACCTCGCCGCCAAGTCGTGGGAGGCGGGGAGCCTCGTCGAGCGGCGGATCCTCGAGATGGTCCACGCGGTGAAGAACGGCATCCGGATCCCCGTGGCCGTCAAGCTCTCGCCCTTCTTCTCCTCGCTCGGCCACTTCGCCAGCGAGCTCGACCGGCTGAAGGTGGACGGGCTCGTCCTGTTCAACCGCTTCTACCAGCCCGACCTGAATCCCGACGAGCTGGAGGTCGTGCCGAGCCTGACGCTGTCGGAGTCGTCGGAGCTCCTCCTCCGCCTCCGGTGGCTCGCGATCCTGGCCGGCCGCCTCCGGGCGAGCCTCGCCGCCTCCGGCGGCGTCCACACGGGGCTCGACGCCGTGAAGGCGGTCATGACGGGCGCCGACGCCGTCCAGCTCGTCTCGGCCATCCTCCGCCGGGGCCCGAAGCATCTCGCCGCGGTGCGGAACGACTTCGCGAACTGGATGGAGCAGCACGAGTACGACTCGGTCGCCCAGATGAAGGGCTCGATGAGCCTTCTGAAGAGCCCCGACCCCGCCTCGTTCGAGCGCGCCAACTACATGAGGATCCTCCAGGGCTTCCGGATGGAGAGCTGGACCTGATCTGACGAAACGCCCCCCCGCCCTCCCGCCG
>DAOMFB010000122.1:0-7893 GCA_035429585.1 Thermoanaerobaculia bacterium | reverse complement strand
GACCGCCGATTGCGCGGTGATCGCGGCCAGGTTCCGGGTCGCCTCGAGACGGCGGAACTCCGAGATCGCGCCGGCGACGTCGCCGGCCGCGAGGCTCTGCATTCCTTTCTGCGCGAAACGGACGAACACGGCCGGCCTCTTCCAGAGCTCCGCGACCGCCGTGCGGTAACCCTCGAACTCCGCGGGGCTGAGCCGTGTCCGGCCGCTGTCGAACCAGAGAGCCGCCGAGACCGAACCGTCCGCCTCCCGGCGATAGGACTGGGACAGCCGACCGGACCCGACGAGCTCTTCTCCGTCCGCCGGCAGGCCCGCGACCTCGTATCCCGCCGGTGGATGGATCCGGTAGTTCCACTCGCTCCGGAACGGTTCGAGAATCACGAAGTCCTGGGTCCGCGGTCCCCGTTTCCTTCGTCCCCGCGGCACCGTCTCGTCCGGCGGGGGCTCCTCGCCGTCCCCCCTCAGGAGCGAAGCCGGGAGGTGCCGGGTGAGATGAGCGGGGAAGAGGGCGACGACGGCCTCGTGGTCGTCGGTCATTCCGCGCCCGACTTCGTCGATCTCCACGCGCACCCGAAAGGGCGTCGAGAGCTCGCGAGGATCGGATGTCTCGAGGCGGACCTTTCCTCTCGCGTCGTACTCCGACTTCGCGTACTCCTCGATCTCCTCCTGCCGTCTCTTCCTGTCGCCCCACGAGAACGTCGCCCGCTCGTCCCGCGCCATCTGCCCCGTCGCTTCGCGGGTCTCCACGAGGGCCGCCCCCTTCTCGTCGCGGAGCCGGAACTCCCGCGTCTCGAGACGGCGGTTGTCGGCCGACGCCGCTTCGAACGTCCGCACCAGACCGGTGGTCGCGGCATCCGCCACGAGCGCCAGTCGTCCCTGGTCGGTCGACGGAAGCTCTCCGGCCTGAGAGAGCTCGTCGGTGGGGTCGATCCAGACGACGGGCGGACCCGGGACGAAGACGATCGCGTGGTCGAAGGCGAGGCCGGGAAGCTCGGGTCGGACGTCCGCCCCTGGCCCCGTTTCCAGCAGGGCCACGAAGGCCGGGACGCCGGCCTCGCGCAGTCGTGCCACGAGCAGCGCCGCCTTGTCCTTGCAGTCCCCGTATCGACGGCTCATCGTCTCGGCCGGGGTACGGGGAACGATGCTCGCCTCGCTGAACTCCACACCCGTGTAGCGGACCTCCCGCTGCAGGCGAGCGAGGGCCTGGCGGATCGTCGCCCCCCGGTCTGCCGGCGGTCTTTTTCCGACGCGCGCCGCGGCTCCCAACTGGCCGTCCACGATGGACGCGTACCCGCGAGCCACCGTGTTCCAGGATTCCCCCGTCGAGAACCTGACGAGCCGCGTCTGGACCACGTCGGTGGGAGCTCCGGTCTCGAAATTCTCCAGGGGATCGAGACGCCCCGCTTCCCAGGAGAGTGTCGTCCCTCCTTCCGTCTCGCTCTTCCGGGCGGCGAGCCCAAGGGCCGGCGAGGACCAAGTCCGGAGCGGAAGCGACGGCGGGTATCGAACGACGAGCCGCGTCTCGAGCGTCGGGAAGCCGCCCCCGAAGTAGAAGGTGTGAACCGTCCCGGCCGAGAACTCCGGCTCGAGGTCGCGAATCGTGATCTCCTGCTCCACCACCGCGCCCGGAGCGACCGCCGGCAGCGGCGCGCGAACGATCCGCCGATCCGAGTACAGGTCCGGATCGCTCTCCCCCGCGGGGGCGTCCGAGACCGTCTTCTGATCCAGGTGGTGGACAGACCCGTCGGCGCCGAGGACCCGTGCCCGGATCTCCGGCCGGGACTGGTGCCACGGTGCCCACGTCCTTTCGACCGAAGACCAGCCCTCCACGCCGGCCGCCGTCAGGATGCGGACGACGTGCCGGAGGCGGAGAGAGAGCCGCCCTCGTCCATCGAACTCGAGGAAGCCCTCCTCGAGAAGAACAATCGAGCCGGCATCCTCGCCAACCGTCACGGCCGCTGCGGCCTTCAGGGCCGCCTGGGGGTCGGCCTCGAAGGGTCGCGACCACGGTGTCTCGGCGCCGGCAGGGACCGGGCCGAAGAGCGCCGCCACGACGATGAGGGGCCCGAGGCTGCGAACGGAACGACTCCTCATGGCAACGACCTCCTCGCCGGGCTCCGGCCGACCGTTTCGGGACCGATCTCGACGTAATGATCGCCCAACCGGCAGCTGCGCCGCCCGGAAAAGCGGCCCGAGCCGGCGGTCGCCTCAGGCCGCGGCGTTCGGATCGTCCGCGCCGTGGCTCCGCGAGAGGAGCCAGCCGGCGCCGAGCGTGAGGAAGGCGCCGATCATCGAGTACCAGGGCCAGGCGATCCGCTTCCCGAGCGGGAAGGGGACGTAGCCTCGCGCGCCGAGCCAGAGCAGGAACATCAGGACGGCGGAGAGGCCCACGGCCGCGATGGCATCCGCCTCGCGCGCGCGCTTCACGTAGAGCGCAAGGAGAAAGGCCCCGAGGAGTCCGCCTCCGGTGACGCTCGCGAGGGAGAGCGCCACCTGCACGGCCGGGAGCCCCTGCGGCATCAGGCTGAAGCCGATGGCGAGTCCCCCGAGGACGATCGTCCAGAAGAGGGTCAGGGCCTTCCCGAGGACGAGCCCCCGCGTCCCCTCGACGGCCTTCCGGCCCATCAGCGGCGAGACGAAGTCGAGCGAGAGGGCCGAGGCGAGCGAGTTCAAGGCCGACGACTCGGAGCACATGGCGGCCGAGAAGATCCCCGCGACGAGGTACGCGGAGAGCCAGCCCGGAAGCTCCGTCACGATGAAGGTCGGGAAGATCTGGTCGCTCGTGGCGAAGGCGCTGCCCGGTCCGACCGGTGTGCCGTAGAAGCCGAAGAGACAGACGCCGAGCGTCAGGAAGAGGGCGAACTGGAGGATGACGAGGACGCCGCTCCCCACGAGGGCCTTCTGCGCGTCCCGCAGGCCCCGGCAGGCCAGGAGCCGCTGGACGATCAGCTGGTCGGCGCCGTGGCTCGCCATGGCGAGGAACCCGCCCCCCACGACCCCCGCCCAGAAGGTGTAGGGCTGCGAGGGGTCGAGGGCGAACTCGAAGAGGCGGACCGGCTGTCCGGCCGCGGCGCTCCGGGCGAAGGCCCCGGCGAGCCCTCCCGGGATCCGGCTCAGGAGGACGGCCAGCGACAGGACCGCGCCCGTCAGGTAGACGACGACCTGGATCAGGTCGATCCAGACGACGGCCTTGAGGCCCCCGAGGTAGGTGTAGAGCGCCGTCGCGGCCGCCAGCGCGACGATGGCGACCCAGACGGGAACGCCCGTCATCAGGGCGATCGGAATGGCCGGGACGGCGAGCCGGACGCTTGCGGCCATGACGCGCGTCACCATGAAGACGAACGACGTGAACCGCCGCGCGCCGACGCCGAACCGCCTCTCCAGGAGCGCGTACGCCGTCGGGATCTCCCCCCGGAAGTAGCTCGGGAGGAGGAGGAGCGAGACGGCGACCCGCCCGGCGAGGTAGCCGAGCGTCAGCTGGAGGAAGGTGTATCCGCTCCGGTAGGCGTCGCCGGGGACCGACAGGAAGGTGAGCGCCGACGTCTCCGTCGCCACGACGGACGCCATGACCGCGTACCACGGCAGCGCCCGGCTCCCGAGGAAATAGTCCTTCGCGTCCTTCTGCCCCCGCCCCAGCCAGGCGCCGAGGACGTTGATGCCGGCGAGGTAGACGAGAACGACGAGGAGCGTCGGGAGCCCGAGCCTCAGGGATTCCATCCGCGCGGAATGATCACACGGAAGCCGTTTGTCCCCGCTCGTCGCTACACTTCCGGCCGTGCCCCCGCCGCCTCCGGAGCACCGTCTCGTCTGCGGGTCGTTCCCGGCCCTCGAGCCGGCGTTCGTCGCCGCCGTCCGCGCCCTGAAGGCGGCGGACCCGCTGCGCCCCGTCGAGGTCCTCGTCGGGTCGAACCTCCTCGCCGTCTACCTCCGGCGGCGCGTCGCCGAGGCGCTCGGCGCCGTCGCGAACCTCCGCCTCCTGACCTTCCTCGACCTCGCGCGGGAGATCGTCCCGGACGACGACGCGCGCCCGCCGCTGCCCGCCCTCGGCGAGCCGCTCCTCGCCCGCGAGGCCCTCTTCGCGGCGGCGGAGGGAGAGGCGTTCGGAGCCCTGCGCGGCCGCCCGTCGCTCGCCGCAGCCCTCGTCTCGACCGCGAACGACCTGCGCGATGCCGGAATCCCGCCGGAGAAGGCGCGGCGGCTCCTCCCGGCCGCATCCCCCCTCGACGACCGGAAGCGCCACCTCACCGCCCTCGCCGCGGTCCTCGCCGGCTTCGAGGAGTCGCGGCGCCGCTTCAAGGACGCCACGTCCCTCCTTGAGAGCGCCGCCACGGCCGCGATTCCTTCGTCGGACGCGCCCCTCCTCGTCTACGGGCTCTACGATCTCGGAGGGCTTCGGGAGAGCCTCCTCCGGAACGTCGCCCGCGCCCGGCCGGTCCACGCCTTCGTGCCCGAGGACGGAGCCGGCGAGCCGCCGGGGCTCGCGCCGGTCCGGACCGCTCTGTTCCGGGGGATTCTCGGCGTCGACGCCCGGCGCCTCGCCGATCCTCCCCTCCCCGAGCCGGCCGTCACGATCGCTCCGTCGGAGAACGCCGAGGCGCGCGAGGTCGTCCGGGAGATCCTCCGGGCTTCCGATTCCGGCGTTCCTCTCCACCGAATCGCGATCCTCGTCCGGAATCCGGGGGAACAGGAGCCTCCCCTCGTCGCCGAGCTCTCGCTCCGCGGGATCCCCTTCTTCCGCCCGGCCGGATCCGGATTCGCCGCCTCACCCGCCGGACGGGCCCTCCGGCTCCTCTTCGCGCTGGCCGCGCGCGGTTTCCCTGCCGAAGCCTTTCGGGAGCTCCTCGACCTTCTCGAGACGCTCGGGCGCTTCCCTGCGCTCGGGATCGGGGAGGCGACGCCGGCGCGGCTCGGAGCCGCGCTGGCGTCCCTCTCCGTCCCGGAGGGCGTGGAGACGCTCGAGGCCGCCCTCGCCGGGGCGCGCGAGCGCCTCGAACGCCCGTTTCCCGCCGCGGACGACCCCGACGGCTGGTTCGCGGCCCGCCGCGCACGGGAGAAGACGGAGCTCCAGCTTCTCGCCAAGGCCCTCACGGAAGTCCGTGCGCTCCTCCCGGAGGTGTCGTCCGCGAGCTGGCCCGAGTGGGCCCGGCGCCTGCGCCGCACGGCCGACCTCCTCCTCGCGGGGGCGACGGATCGGGAGCGGCTGGAGCGGGGTTTCGAGGCGATCGAGGCCCTCGGGCGCGTGGAGGCCCGTGCCGCCATCGAGGCCTCCACCGTCGAGCCGCTCCTCGAGGCTGCGATCGATCTCTCGCCGGAGATCCGGGGGCGGTTCGAGCGGGACGGCGTGGCCCTCCTCTCCGCCGTCTCGGCCCGCGGGCTCCTCTTCGACCTCGTCCTCGTCCCCGGGCTCGTCGAGCAGTCGTTCCCCCGCCCCGCGCGCCCCGACCCGCTCCTCTTCGACGAGGAGAGGAGCCGGCTGGCCGATGCGGCGAAGGCGCCGGTCGTCCCCCGGACGGGAGAGCGCCACGGGCGGGAGGAGCGCTTCCTCTTCTCCCTGGCCCGGGCGAGCGCCCGCCAGCGCCTCGTCCTTCTTGCCGCGGCGCGGGATGTCGCGACCGACCGTCCCCGGCTCCTCTCCCCGTTCCTCCTGGACCTCCTCCCCGACGGAGCCCGGCGCGCTCTCCTCCGCCGCGAGCTGGGAGAGGGCGCCGCCCCGCTCCCGCCGAACGTGGCCTGGCTCCCGGCCGGCCGGATCCCCGGAGAGGGCCCCCCGCTCGACGGCGACGAGGCGCTCCGGCGCCTTCTCTCCGCGGCGCCCGCCCTTCGAAAGGCGCTCCCGGGCGGCGTCGCGCATCTCGAGCGGGCCCTCCGCCGCGGCGAGGCGCGCGCCCGCCCCTTCTTCACCCCCTACGAGGGACGGGTCGGGCGAGCCGTCCGGAAGCTCGCGATCCGCGACGCGCTCCTCTCCTCCAGCCGCCTCGAGCGGCTCTCCCAGTGCGCCTACCGCTCCTTCCTCGAGCGTGCCCTCGGCCTCGCTGCCCCGCCCGACGCCGAAGCCGACGCGATCTTCGCGCTGGAGCCCGTCGAGCGCGGAAACGCCCTCCACGCCGCCCTCCGGGATCTCACCCGCCGGCTCGCCGCCGGGAAGAAGACCTTCGTCGGACTCGGGGAGAGAGAGATCGGGAAGATCGCCTCGGACGGGGCGCGGGAGGCGGTCGCGGCGGCCGTCGCGGCCCGGCGCGCGGCTCCCCCGCCCGTCCTCGTGGAGGTCGAGGAGCGGCGGCTCCGGCTCCTGCTGCTCGGCCTCCTCCACCACCTCGCGGCGGAGCCGTCGGCGATCCCGCTGGCCGGGGCGGAGGTCCGCTTCGGACCACAAACCCAGGATCCGGCCGACCGGGACGATGACCCCGCGCGCTCGATCGACACGCCGGTCACCGTGCCGGGGCTGGAGTTCCCGGCGCGGCTCGCCGGGCGGATCGACCGGCTCGATCTCGGCGGAGGTCGGGCCCTCGTCGTCGACTACAAGGCCGGCAAGCCGACGCCCTACGCCAAGGAGAACCGGAGCCGGAAGCTCGTGGCCGGAGGAGAGCGCCTCCAGCTGCCCGTCTACGCTCTGGCCGCCCGCCTCTTCGGAGCGACAGCCGTCGAGTCCGAGTACCTCTTCGTCGAGGAGGCGGCGGGCGCCGAGGCGATCGTCACCTCCCACCGCTTCGACGAGTCGGAGACGGCCGCCGCCGTCGAGGCGCTCGGGAAGGTCCTCGTCCTCCTCGACGAGGTCGTCGGGGCGGGGCTCCTCTTCCCGAAGACGAAGAGCCTCCGGACCAAGGACCCGTGCCGCTCCTGCGACTTCGCCGCGGTCTGCGGCCCCGGGCACCGGAAGGTCTACGAGCGGAAATGGGCCGGGGAGAGCCGGGGCGGCGGCCGGAACCCGCTCGCCGAGCTCGGGGAGATCCCGTGACCCTCCGCGACGACGCCGCACGGACTCGCGCCCGGACGGAGACGGGCACCTCCTTCCTCGTCGAGGCGGCGGCGGGCACCGGGAAGACGACGACTCTGATCTCCCGGATCCTGACGCTCGTCCTCGAGAGGGAGATCCCGCTCGGACGGATTGCGGCCATGACCTTCACGGAGAAGGCGGCGGGCGAGATGAAGACGAAGCTCCGCCAGGAGCTGGAGAAGGCGGCCGCCTCGGGGACAGAGAGGGCTGCGCGCGCCCGGCGGGCCGTCCTCGAGCTGGAGTCGGCCGAGGTCTCGACGATCCACTCGTTCTGCGCCCGCCTGCTGCGGGAGCGCCCGGTCGAGGCGGGCGTCGATCCCGATTTCGTGGCGGGCGACGAGCTCCTCGCCTCCGACCTCGCGGACGAGGCGTTCGACGGCTGGTTCGACCGCGAGGCGCGGCGCGCCGGAAGCCCCGTCGCCGCCGCCCTCCTCGCCGGGGCGGAGCCCGAGGGGATCCGCCAGCTCGCGGTCCGGCTCTACGACGACCGTCTCGTCCTCGACCGGGCGACGCTCCCCACCGATGCCTTCGACGAGGTGCGCGGGCTCGCACGCGGCCTCCTCGGGAGCTACGAGCCGCTCCTCTCCTCTCTTCCTTCGAAGAAGGACGAGAAGAAGCGGCAGCGGATCGGGGAGGTCCTCTCCGAGCTCCGCCGGCTCGTCGGGCTTCCCGACGGAGACCTGCCGGCCGCGGACCCCGACCTGTCCATCGACCTCCGCGGGAGCTGGCCCGAGGAGGTCAAGGAGAGGATCTCGTCCTCGCGCAGGACGGTGGCCCGCCTCGAGGCCCTCCTCCCCGCCCTCCCGTTCGTTCCCGCGCTGACGGCGCTCGTCACGGAGATCCGCAGCTCCTTCTTCCGCGCCGTCGAGGAGGCGAAGAGCGCGCGGGGCGTTCTCGACTTC
>DAOMFB010000121.1:0-8041 GCA_035429585.1 Thermoanaerobaculia bacterium | reverse complement strand
CCGGCCGTCGCCGCCGCGACGCCGGCGAACGTGGGGCGCCAGCCCGCCGTGGCCACGGCCCAGGCGAGGGGCGTGGCCGACAGCAGCGCCCCGGTGTTCCCCGCGAGCTGCGTCAGGCCCGCGAGGGTCGCGAACTCGTCCGGCCGGTACCAGGCCGCGACGTACTTCAGCGTTCCGATGAAGACGACCGAGGCCCCGGCCCCGACCACGAGGCGCGCCCCGTAGGCGACGGGAAGCCCCCGCGCCGCCGAGAAGAGGAAGGCTCCCGCGGCCATCAGGAGCGCCCCGCCGGAGACGACGCGCCGCGGGCCCCACGCGTCCACGACGGCGCCGACGACGAACTGGAGCGCCGCGAAGACGTAGAGGTAGAGCGCCGCCATGGTGGCCACCTCGGCGCCCGTGGCCGAGAAATCCGCCATCAGGCTCTTCGCGAGCACGGTGGGGGCCGTCCGGTGGAAGTACGAAACCACGTAGACGAGGGCGAGGACGCTCCAGCCGATCCACCGCGTCCGCCGCGTGACGGGAGCACCTCCTGCGTCGGGCATGAACGGGGTAGATTCTGCCCGATGGAGCGGCGGATCCTCGGAAAGACCGGCCTCCCGGTCTCCGTCCTCGGCTTCGGCGGGTCGGAGATCGGGTACGAGAACGCCGGCCTGAAGGCGGTCGAGGCGCTCCTCGGCGCCGCGCTCGACGCCGGGCTCGACGTCATCGACACGGCCGAGTGCTACTTCGGGAGCGAGCGGCTGATCGGCCGCGCCGTCGGCCACCGCCGGCGGGAGTTCCGCCTCTTCACGAAGTGCGGGCACGACCAGGGGCTCGGCCTGCCGGAGTGGACGCCGCGCCTGATCGAGGCGGGCGTGGAGCGGAGCCTGCGGCTCCTCCGCACGGACCGGGTCGACCTGCTCCAGCTCCACTCCTGCGGCGCGAAGATCCTGGCGAAGGGGGACGTGATCGAGACCCTGGAGCGGCTCCGGGCGGCGGGGAAGACGCTCTTCGTCGGCTACAGCGGCGACGGGGAGGACGCCCTCGCCGCCGTCCGGACCGGACGCTTCGACGTCCTCCAGATCTCCGTCTCGATCGCGGACCAGGAAGCGATCGACCTCGTCCTCCCCGAGGCGCGCGAGCGAGGCCTCGGGATCGTCGCGAAGCGCCCGGTCGCGAACGCGGCGTGGCGGACGGGGAGCCGCCCGGCGGACGCCTACCACCACCCCTACTGGGAACGGCTCGCGAAGCTGGACTACCCGTTCCTGAAGGGGCCGCTCCCCGCCGCGCTCGGGACGGCCCTCCGGTTCACGCTCGCGGTCCCCGGCGTCGCGACGGCCATCGTCGGGACGAAGACGCCGGGGCGGTTCGAGGAGAACGCGTCCCTTCTCGCCCCTGGCCCCCTCCCCCCCGCCGCGTACGACGCGATCCGGGAACGCTGGAAGGCCGTCGCGCCGACGGGGTGGACCGGGCAGGTCTGACTTGACTCCGGGGCCTCCCGGAGGAATAGAATGCGACTCGGTCGCAGTTGGCGTCTTTCTTGGGGGGAGGACGCCCGCGGCTCTCCCCCCGATCCGTCCACCGGCACCACGGAAAGGGGGGAGCCTTTCATGATCCGTCCTCTGGAAGTCACCCGCGTCGACGACGAGAAGGTCATGGCGTTCGTCCACCGGGCCGTCGGGGAGTTCGGGGTCACCCTCGGCGCGGCCCTCACGGTCATCGGCGACCGGCTCGGCCTCTACAAGGCGCTCTGGGCGGCGGGACCCCTGACGCCCGAGGAGCTGGCCCGGCAGACGGGCACGGTCGAAGCGTACGTGCGGCCGTGGCTCGTGAACCAGGCGGCCGGCGGCGTCCTGACCTACGACGAGGCGACGGGGAGGTACACGCTCCCGCCGGAACACGCGGCGGCCCTCGCGGACGACACGAGCCCCTACTTCGTCCTCGGCGGCTACCAGGTCGTGACCGCGATGATGAAGGCCGAAGCGCGGATCCAGGAGGCGTTCCGGACCGGCGCCGGGATGCTCTGGGGAGAGCACGACCACAACCTCTTCGAGGGGACCGAGCGCTTCTTCCGCCCCGGCTACGCCGCGAACCTCGTCTCGGCGTGGATCCCGGCGCTGACGGGCGTGCAGGAGAAGCTGGAGAAGGGGGCCCGGGTCGCCGACGTCGGCTGCGGGCACGGCGCCTCGACGGTCATCATGGCCGAGGCGTTCCCGAAGTCGCTCTTCTGGGGCTTCGACAACCACGCGCCCTCGATCGTCCGGGCGCGGCAGTCGGCGATCGCGGCCCGGGTGGCCGATCGGGTGAGCTTCGAGGTGGCGGCGGCCACGACGTACGCCGGCGGACCCTTCGACCTGATCTCCTTCTTCGACTGCCTGCACGACATGGGGGACCCGCTCGGGGCCCTCCGCCGCGCCGCCGAGAAGCTGGCGCGGGACGGGAGCGTCCTCATCGTCGAGCCGATGGCGGGCGAGACCGAGGGCGGCAACCTGAACCCCGTGGGCCGCGTCTTCGCGGGGGCGTCCGCCCTCTGCTGCACGCCGAACGCGGTGGCAACCGGGAACACGGTCCTCGGAACGATCGCCACGGAGGAGCAGTTCCGCGCGGTCGCGAGGGAGGCGGGATTCACCCGGTTCCGTCGCGCGACCGAGACCCCCTTCAACCGGATCTTCGAAGCGCGTCTCTGATCCGCGGGTCCGGCCGTCAGCGGGCGCCGCGGCCGTCGGGCGGGACGGCGTCGCGCCCGCGGAGGGCCGGCGCGAGGTAGAAACGCGGCGCCAGGAGGTCGTCGTCCGGAGCGACGAGGCCGTCCGTCACGGCCCGTGCGGCGAGCGGCGTTCCGGGGTAGATGCGGATCCCGAGGGTCACCTTCAGGCTCTCGAGGCCGAGCGACCGGGCGAAGGCGAGGCTCTCCTCCACGGTCTCCGGCGTCTCGCCCGGTCCCCCGAGGAGGAGGAACCCGTGGCGGCGGATCCCGTGCCGCGCCAGCGCCTCCGACGCCGCCCGGACGTCGTCGGGGCGGAACCGCTTGTTCATCGCGGCGAGGATCCGGCCGCTCCCGCTCTCGAACCCGAGGCTCGCTTCCACGCAGCCGGCCTCCGCCATCTCGCGAGCGAGCGCGTCGTCGAGAGCGTACGGGTAGACGATGCAGCGCCACGCGACCGGGAGGCGCCGGGCCGCGAGGGCCCGGCAGAGCGCCCGGGCGTAATCGGGCGGCAGGTTGAAGGTGTTGTCGACGAAGTAGAAGCGGGAAAAGCCCGCGGCCGCGAGCGCGGCGACGTGGGTCGCGACGGTCTCCGGCGACCGGAAGCGGATCGCGTGCCCCTCGATCGCCGCCGTCGCGCAGTACGAGCAGTCGAGGGGACAGCCCCGGCGGGTCTGGACGGGGACGAAGAGCTCCGGATCGCCCGGATCGGCGGAGGCCCAGCCCGAGGCGTCGGGAAGGGGAAGCGTCTCGAGGTCCCGGACGTACCCGGGGGGCGGGCCGGCCGCCCTCCCGGCCACGTCCACCCCCGGGAGCGCCGACACGTCCTCTCCCCGGTCGAGCCGCGAGAGGAGCTCGGGGAAGACCGCCTCCCCGTCGCCGCGGACGCCGATGTCCGCTCCGAGGAAGCCGAGGATGGGGCGCGGAAAGAGACTGTAGCCGGCGCCGCCGAGGACGACGGGCGCGTCCGTGTGGACCCGGCAGGCGGCGATCCCTTCCGCCACGGGCGGGAGGAGGAAGCGCGGGCTCTCCATGTTCTGGTCGTCCACGTTCCGGACGGAGAAGCCGACGACGTCGGGCGCGAAACGCCGGACCGCTTCGCCGACCGCCTCGGCCGGGATCGCCCCGGCCTCCACGGAATGGAGCTCCACGTCGTGCCCGTCCCGCCGGGCCGCAGCCGCCACCATGCCGAGCCCCAGCGGAAGGACCCGCATGTTGAGCCGCTCCGTGGCGACCGAGACGAGGAGGACTCTCATGGGCGCCTCCCGTTCCGGACCCGAGCGTACCCCGCACCGCGAGCGCGGGCGAAACGCGGGAATAGAATGCCGCCAGAAGGATCCTGCCCATGGAACCGGGCGCCCGCCTGGGACCGTACGAGATCGTGGCGCGGCTCGGCGCCGGAGGCATGGGCGAGGTCTGGCGGGCGCGGGACACGCGGCTGGAGCGGGACGTGGCGCTCAAGGTTCTGCCCGCGTCGACCACGGGGGACGAGGTGGCGCGTGCCCGGCTGGTTCGCGAGGCGCGGCTCGCCTCGAAGCTGAACCACCCGAACGTCTGCACGATCTTCGACGTCGGCGAGGCGGACGGGCAGGTCTTCGTCACGATGGAGCTGGTAGAGGGCCAGACGCTGGCCGACCGGCTGGCGAAGAGTCCGATGCCGGCCGACGAGGTCCTCCGCCTCGCGCAGCAGCTGGCCGACGCCCTCGCGCACGCCCACGAGCACGGCGTCGTCCACCGGGACTTCAAGAGCGCCAACGTGATCCTGACGCCGGAGGGGCGGACCAAGGTGCTGGACTTCGGCCTCGCGAAGAAGCTGAGCCTGAAGGAGGCCGAGGACGCCACGACGCTCTCCCGGGCCACGCTGACCGAGGCGGGGACGGTCGCCGGGACGCCCGCCTACATGGCGCCGGAACAGCTGCGGGGCGAGCCGGCGGACGTGCGGAGCGACGTCTGGGCGCTGGGCGTGGTCCTCTACGAGATGGCGACGAGGCGGCGGCCGTTCCAGGGGAAGACGGGCTTCGAGCTGACCTCGGCCATCCTCAAGGAGCCGCCCGAGCCTCTTCCGACCTCCGTCCCCACGCCCCTTCGGAGTGTCATCGAGCGCTGTCTCGCCAAGGATCCCTCGCAGCGCTTCCGGAGCGGGAGCGAGGTCCGGGCCGTCCTCGAGAGCCTGCAGTCGGGACGCGAGCCGGTCGCGTGGTCCCCACGCCGGAGGGCGGCATGGCGACGCCCCGTCGTCGCCGCCGTTGCGGCGCTCGTCGTGACGCTGGCGGTTCTTGTCGCCGCGAACACGTTCGGCCTCCGGAGCCGGCTCCTCGGCGGCGGGGCGATGCCCGGGATCGACTCGCTGGCCGTGCTGCCGCTGGAAAACCTGTCGGGGGACGCCGGGCAGGCGTACCTCGCGGACGGGATCCACGACGCGCTGATCACCGACCTCTCGCGCCTTTCGGGGCTGAAGCGCGTCGTGGCGCGCGGGTCGGTCCTCCGTTTCAAGGGGACGACCGCGGCGCTGCGGACGGTCGCCGACGAGCTGAAGGGGGGCGGGCGTATCACGGGGGCGGTGGTCAGGTCGGGGGGCCGGGGCCGGGTCACGGCCCAGCTCATCAACCCGGCCACGGAAGCGCAGGTCTGGGCGAACAGCTACGAGCGGCCGATGAAGGACATCCTCTCGCTCGAGAACGAGATCGTCACGGCCATCACGCGCGAGGTGAGGCTCCGTCTCACCGCCGAGGAGAAGACGCGGCTCTCCCGGGCCCGGACGGTGAACCCCGAGGTCTACGACGCCTACCTGATGGGGATGGCCGAGCTCTGGAAGAAGACGCCCGCCGGGTTCGAGAAGGGGATGTCGATCCTCCAGCGGGCCACGTACCTCGACCCGACGGATCCGCTCCCGTTCGCCGGCCTCGCGCTCGCCTATCCGATCATCTATCACGGGATGGCCGCCAGCGGCTTCGTTCCTCCCAGGGAAGGCTTCCCCCGCGCGCGGGCGGCGGCTCTCAAGGCTCTCGAGCTGGACGGGAACTCACCTCACGCTCATCTCGCCCTGGCAGCCGTCAAGACCTATTTCGACTGGGACTGGGCCGGCGGGGAGCGGGAGTTCAAGCGGGCCCTGGAGCTGAACCCGAACTTCGCCGAGGCGCGCCTCCACTATGGTGGGTACCTGTACCTCTTCAAGCGGAACGAAGAGGCCATGGCGGAATTGAAGAAGGCGGCGGAGCTGGATCCCCTGACCGCCGAGTACGCGGCGAACGTCGGCTGGCTCTATTGGATTCTCGGCCAGCTGGACGAAGCCGTCGCCGAGGCCCGAAAGGCGCTGGAGCTCGACCCGAAGAGCGTCGACGCCCACTTCGTCCTGAGCGGCGCGTACTGCGGCAAGAAGATGTACGACGAGGCCCTCGCGGCCGACCGGAAGCTGATCGAGCTCAACCCGAGCTGGAAGTTCTCGATGGCCGGCACCTTCGTGGAGGCGGGGCGAAGGGACGAGGCGCTGAAGCTGATCGCCGAGATGGAGCGCGAGGACTATCCCCGGTATGCGCTCTGGCTGTTCGGTTTCCGGGCGCAGCTCGGGGACAGGGAGGAAGCCTTCCGGGCCCTCGACGCGGCTTTCGAGTACCGCCACATCTTCCTGCCCTGGAACATGCAGCTCGGGGACGCCGACTTCCCCTGGCGGACCGATCCGCGCTGGCAGGCGTACATGCGCCGGATGAACTTCCCGGGGAAGTGACCGGTCAGACCGGCGGGCGCTTCGTGTGCCAGTCGGTGCGGCGCTGGTACTCCGCGGCGATGGCGACGAGGGTCTCGTCGGCGAAGGCGCGCCCCTGGAACTGGATTCCGGTCGGAAGGCCGTTCTCCCCGAAGCCGTTGACCACGGAGATCGCGGGCTGGCCGGCGAGGTTCCCCGCGGGGATGACGGCCGGGCCGCCGCCGACGCCGGGATACGCCTTGTCGAAGTCGACGCCGATGGGGCTCGCGACGGTCTGGCGCGACGGGGCGGCGAGAGCGTCGTACGTCCGGCAGAGCTCGTCGAGGGCCTTCCGGGCCGGCGCGCGGAGGCGCATCGCCTGCAGGTAGTCGACCGCGAGGACCATGGAGGCGGAGAAGCCTCCCCACTTGTCGTTCGCCGCGCGGAGCTTCTGGGTCTCGCCGCTCTCGATCAGGTCGCGGAAGGCGGAGGCCCCCTCCGCCGCGACGATCGTGGAGACCGCCGGACCGAAGGGGAGGTCGGGGAACGGCACGTCGTCGGTCACGTCGCAGAACGACCGGAGCACGGTCACCGACTCCTCGAAGTTCCTCCGCACCGCGGGCTGGGCCTTCTCGGCCGAGCCTTTGAGGACGCCGATCCGGAACCGCCGCGCGCCGGGGCGCGGCTTCCACGGCCGGTCCACGGTCGTCGGGTCGAGCGGGTCGGCCCCGGCGATGGCCGCCATGACGAGGCCGCAGTCCTCGGCCGTCCGGCACATGGGTCCCAGCTTGTCGAGCGTCCAGCAGAGGGCCATCGCGCCGTGCCGGCTGACGCGCCCGTAGGTGGGGCGCAGACCCGAGACTCCCGAGTACGCCGCGGGGGTGATGATCGAGCCCGAGGTCTCCGAGCCGATCGAGAAGCCGACCAGGCCGGCGGCCGTCGCGGCCCCGGGGCCCGCCGAGGAGCCACCCGACCAGAACTTCACGTTCCAGGGGCTCCGGCCGGGGCCGGTGAACGAGGCGTCGGGGTTGTTGTAGCCGAAGGCCCCCGCCAACTCCACCATGGCGAGCTTCGCGACGAGGACGGCCCCGGCCTCGCGCAGCTTCCGGACCACCGTGGCGTCGTGGTCGAAGACCTGCGTGCGGAAGGGCTCGGCCCCCCAGGTCGTCGGAATCCCCTTCGTGGCGAGGAGGTCCTTCACGCCGTACGGGATCCCGTGGAGCGGGCCGCGCCACTTCCCGGCTGCGATCTCGGCCTCGGCCGCCTTCGCCTCGGCGAGCGCGAGGTCGCGCGTGACGGTCACGACGGCGCCGAGAGCGGGGCCGACGCTCTCGAGCCGCTCGAGGTACGCGTTCGTCAGGGAGACCGGAGAGATCTCCCTCTTCCGGATCCGGCCGGACAGCTCGCGGACGGAAAGGTGGAGCGTCTCGACGGAAACCGGCGCGGCCATGTCACTTCGCTCCTGCCACGGCGGCGAAGAAGACGACGTCGGGCTCGTCGGCGTTCGTCAGCTTCACCTGACCCATCCGCTCCGCGTTCCGGGCGATCCGGTCGAGGGACCTCTTCGCGGCCTCGAGCTGCCCGGGCTCGAGGTGCTTCCCGAACTTCGCCTGCATCGCCCCGGCCAGCGCCTGGCGGAAGACCAGCCGCTCGTCGGCGGAGACGCCGGCCGG